>JAAURU010000006.1 GCA_012032075.1 Flavobacterium sp. | reverse complement strand
AGATAATAGAGAAAAACTAGAAGAGTTGATAGTACAGGTTAAAAAAAATTGAAAACGTAAAAAATTGAAACTACTCTAAAAAAAATAATATAATAACGAATAATCCCAAGCTTACACTTGAGGTTTTTGTTTTTTATACTTTTTTTTAAAGAAATAAACTAAAAACATATCACTTTAACTTAATCTTTTTAATAAAAAAAAAATAAGCCCTTGTTGTCGTTTTTTTTATCCTTTAATCGCATAACTAACTAATAATTTTAAGAATAATTTAATTTTGTTTAATATGACAGTTTTTTTATATGATAACAAAATTAAATCCTTCTTTAGTAGTATTACTTTTATTTTTTTTTCAAATAATTACTGGACAAAATGATCCAACTGTATTAATTACAGATCAAAACAACAATACTGGAACTGTAACTATAGATTGTGATTATAATTTTTAAACCTACAAAAATTGTAGAACTAACGGCTACGTTTCCTAATCTTAGCTCAACTACAGATTACAGTGTGCAACAAGTTGCATATAATACAACTGGCAACTATACAGATGGAAATCCAATTGTGTTTATTGGAGATGATACTTGGAGTTCAAATATTCCTATTGGCTTTAATTTTTGCTTTTATAATAACATCTATTCATCACTTAATGTAGGAGATAATGGAATTGTAAGGTTTGGATATGATAGTAGTATTCCAGAAGGTTCGTTTTCTTCCATTACTAACACAACACCAAGTCCTTCACTTGTAAGAAATGCAATATTTGGTGGTTTTCAAGACATGCTTAATATTCCTGTAGGTTTTGGTTGTGCTACTGGAGAAAACTGTGGAACGATTTCTTACTTAACTATTGGAACTGCTCCTTTTAGAAAATGTATTATTAATTTTAATGAAGTCAATCACTTTAATTGTACCGGCTTTAATGGGAGAAAATCCACATTTCAAATTGTTTTATATGAAACAACTAATATAATTGATATTAATGTAAGAGAAAAACCTATAACTTGTAGTGGAAATGTTAGTGCAAATGGAAACTCAAATTCGTTAATAGGTTTAAATAATGCTTCTGGTACTCTAGGAATTGCTCCTCCAAATAGAAATACAGGCTCTTGGGCTGCAATAGACGAATCGTATCAATTTATTCCTTCAGGAGCAAGTGCAACTACTTTACAATGGTTCAATGCTGCGGGTACATTTATTGGCTCTTCAAATCCTATTGATGTTATTCCTACAGTTGACACTTTTTATACAGTAAGAGTGAATTACAATACTTGTACCTCTCAAACAATACAGAGCATTATAAATATTGACTTTGATTTAAATTACCCAGTTGCTCCAAACCTTACTAGAAACTATTGTGATGCAACACTTCCCTTTCCAGATGAAATTATAGATGTTGAAGCTGAATTAGTTGATCCTACAGATTTGGCAGGAACTATAAAAACACTTCATAATACTTTAGCTGAGGCAAATCTAGGAATCAATCCTTTAACAGGAATGAATGCTTTTAACATGACTAACACTGTAAGAACCTTTTATTATAGAGAAACTATTGGTGATTGTTATGTTACAGGTTCCATAACATTACGCTTATTTCAAACTCCTACTATAGCGGATCAAGAGATTTTTATTTGTGATTTAGATAATAACAATACTCAAAATGTTTTTCTTCCTAGTTTAACTACTCAAATTGTAGGATATACTTCTGGAATGACGGTGAGTTATTACCAAAATCAAGCGAATGCAATAGCTGGTGTTAATCCTTTTACAACAGTAAACGTAACAAATCCTCCAGGTTTTTATGATGTTTTTGTTCGTTTTGTAAACACTTCAAATCCGCAGTGTTTTAGTGTGAGTCGATTAACGCTTCGATTAAGTCCTAATATTGAATTAGCTCCAGTTGCTCCATTTTGTATCACTAATCCAAATTTTGACAATCAAGAAATTTTTGATTTAACAACAATACCATTATCAATAATTACTGGACCAGCTTCTGTTGGAGATTTAACTATAAATTATTTTACTTCTTTGGCTCAAGCCAATGCAAATTCAAATCCTATTCTTAATCCTGCTAATCATAATATAACAATAAATCTACCTGCAACAAATACAACCTTATATATAAGTGCAGCCGCTCCTGGTTTTTGTAGAACAGTAATTCCCGTTGTAATAAGTTTTTGTGAAGCAGATGGTGGAGATGATGGTTCTGGTGGAAGCGGAGGAAATGGAGGTTATGGAGGATTTGGTGCTTGTTTAAATACCGGAGATCCTATTCCTTCATTTGACTTAAATCTTGTATATAGTGCTGTAATGTTACCCATAACACCAGCTCCAACTCCTTTAGGGTTTTATACTACATTAGTAGCTGCACAAACTCAAGATCCTACTTTTTTATTAACTCCAGCTGAAGTAAGTAATTTTACTCCAACAGTAGTAGCTCCTGAATTATTTGATGAAATATTTGTACGATTCACCGATTCAAACGGTATTCCTGGTATAAGAAGAATTATATTACCTGTAAAGTATAGACAAAATGTAAATAGAGATATAGAAATTTGTGACACTTACAACGATGGAAACGAAACTATTGATTTAACACCTTATATACAAGAAGTTGAGCTATTAAGTCCAGGTGAAAGTGTTACGGCTTATGCCAATTTTGCTGACTATCTAGCTAATACAAACCCGGTTACAAGTGTTACAATAGTTGCACCAAATACTATTGTTTATGTAAAAGCTGCCTCTTTTGGTTGTGATTCTAATTATAATTTTAATTTTATTCTAAATCCTTATACCGTTAATACCCCTATTCTAGAACAAGTATGTGACATTGATGCTGATGGTGTTGAAAATTATGATTTAAGCGTTTTATATACCACAATTTTATCATCCTATCCTGTAAATTCTATTGTATCCATTCATGCCACTTTAAATGAAGCATTTGATGAAAGTAGTACTATTACAACTACGACTACAAATTATCCTGTTAATCCAACAACAAATGTATGGTTTAGAATTGAGCCAGATCCATTAGCTTTACCAGTAACTTGTCCTATCATTCAACCTATTGATTTTGATTTTTTTAATTCTATTGACGTAAATCCTGTGGGAATTGTTGAATATTGTGATGTTGATGATGATGGACAAGTAGTAACATCAAATCTTAATAGTATTGTTACTGGAATTGTAATTGAAACTCCAGCTGAACCCATTATCAAAAGATTATACACTACTCTTTTAGCTGCTCAAAACAATGATCCTGTTTATGAAATTTTACCAGATTGGGATTCATTTGTATTTGATTCGAGTGTTTTAGGAGCAAACGTAATGATTTATTTGTACTTGGAAAATTCGGTTACAGGTTGTGATAGAATTATCCCTATTAATATTGTGATGCAATCCTTTCCTCTCAATACAATAAACACTGTAAGAGTTTGTGATTTTGAAAATGATGGTTCGGAAGTAATTCAAGATATGAGTATTTTTAATGCACAAATCACAGCCAACTACTTCCTTTATGGCTTTAGCTATTTTGAAAATATGAGTGATGCAGTTGCGGGAACAAATGAAATACCAAACAATTTTACAATTTCAAATAATACAATTGTTTATGTAAAAATTACAAGTGGTACATTAACCGATTGTTACCGAATTATTCCTATAACAATTGAATTTGATGAGTCTCCTATTGTTACAAATGCCATTCCATTAATTTGTGATAATCTTGGAGACGGAACTGAAATAGTGAATCTTAATAGTTTTATAGATCAAATTGTAACTACCCCTAGTAATTATACCATCACTTATCATCAATTAGAAAATGATGCCTTACAAAACCTAAATGCTTTTTCAAATTTTGCGCTTTCAAATTACAACGTTACCAGTTTTGATGTTACTAATATTTCAGTCCCTGTATTTGTTAGAATTACTAACAGTAACGGTTGTTTTAGTATAGCGAGATTAGCTTTTGAAAGAAACAGTTTAATTGATGCTTTTGATACAATAAATTTCACTTGCGACATTTCTTTAACAAATGAACTCCAAGGAGAATTTGATTTACCATCATTGGTTCCACGTATTAATGGTACTGGAATGATTATAAATCCAAATGACTATATTATTTCTTACCATTCTAATTTATCGCAAGCAACTTCTGGAAGTAATCCTATTGTTGATCCAAGTAATTACATTGTAATTGGTGACCAAACCTCTTATGTGTTTATTCGTTTTCTTGATCCAATTACTTCCTGTTTTACAGTAAAGAGAATTGAATTACAAATTTACAATTTACCCAAATTTGTAAACAGTACTTACGATGTTTGTGATGACAATTTAGATGGAATTTACTTACTTGATTTAGTCAATCTTAATGGTGTTGTTGTTGAAGATCCTACTCCATTTATTTTTGAATATTTTAATACACAAGCAGATGCTTTTGCTGGTATTAATCAAATTACAAACTTTCAGAATTTTATAATTAATGTTACTGAATTTCCTAAAACTATTTATGTAAAAGGAACTAATAGCAATAATTGTAGTAAGGTGAAGAGTGTAATTATTGAAAACAAACCGTTAGTTCCATTATTAACAAATACAACTCAAATAATTGAATGTGATTCTGATAACAATGGTGTTGAATTTTTTGACTTAACAAGTGCTACTAATACTTTAACTTCACAAACAGGAGTTAGTTTTCAATATTTTACTTCTCTAAATGATTTACAATTAAATGTAAACCCTATTGCAAATCCAAATAATTATCAAAATTTAGCACCAAATCCAAGTGTAATTTATGTTCGTTTAGCAGCACCAATAACTAATTGTGATAATTGGGCAACCATAAATCTTGTTCCTTTTTATGAGGAATATGCTTTTCCTTCAAATGTAACATTTTGTGATAATAATGCCGATGGAAATGAAATTATAAATCTAACAGAAACGGTTTATACAATTTTATCAAACTTTAATTCTTCGTCAATAAATTTAGCTTTTTATACTTCATTAGCTGATGCAAATGCTTCCATAAATTCAATTGCTGATCCTGAAAATTATAATTTGACTAATTTTTCTACTCCTTTGTTTGTTCGCATTACAAATATTGCAAACAGGTTGTCCTATTGTAAAACAGTTATTTTATACAGTACCTCAACCAATAGTTTTAACTACTGCTTCAATTGTATTATGTGATTATGATAGAAATAATGTTGAGAATGTTACACTTTCCAATTATTTTAATCAACTGAATTCAAATTTCAACAACTATACAATTACTAGTTATTTATCTGAAAATGATGCTTTAAATAGTAGTAATAGCATTTCAAATACAAATTATTTGATGTCTCAAGTCAACAAACTTTTTGGATTCGATTTGAAGATACTTATGGTTGTTATTCCATTACTTCAATTTCTTTACAAATTGACCCTTTACCAAACCCTTTATTAAATCCTTCCATTATAGAGTTATGTGATGATACCAATCAAGGAGATTTTATTGAAATTTTTGATTTGACTACAAATGTTTCTTATATTCTTAATGGAACAAATGATTTAATTTCATACCATACTTCAATATTCGATGCTGAGAATGGATTAAACCCAATAAATAATCCTACAAGTTATTCAAGCAGTACTGCAACAATTTGGATAAGAGTTACAAAAAATCCTGTTAGTAGTGTTATTAATTGTGCTGTTATAATTGAACAAGAATTAAAAGTAAATGCATTACCAATTGCAAATCTTCCTTCCAATTATTACAGTTGTATGATTCCTAATTCAAATCAAGCACCGTTTCAATTGGATACAAAAAATAACGAAATTTTAAATGGACAAGATCCAGCACTATTTACTGTTACATATCACCTTTCTCAACAAGAGGCTAAACAAGGCATTAATTTGCTTCCTAATTCTTATTTAAGTGCTTCTCAAACAATATGGGCAAGTGTTAGAAACAACACTACTAACTGTAGAAACACAAGTCCTTTAAACCTAATTGCTGAGCCTTTTACTATTGCAAATACACCTCTTTTATCTAATACTACAAAATGTGATGAAGATGGTTTAATGATGGTTTTACTATTTTTGATTTATCCTTATTAAATAGTGAAGTTTTAGGTCTAAACCAAAGTACAAATTATACTGTTGACTATTATGAAAGTTTATCCAATTTGAATGCTAATATAGGAATAACTAACATTTCAACTTTTGAAAACACCTCTAATCCTCAGATGATATATGCTAAGGTTACCAATTTAAATACTGTAAATCGTTGTGATGCCATAGTCTCATTTCCGCTTCAAGTAAATAGACTTCCAGAACCATTAATAAATGATGGTTATGTGTGTTATGATCAAAACAATAATCAATTAATACAAAGTTATACTTTAGATACCCAATTGAATCAAAACACACATACATTTGAATGGTATTTTAATACAACCCTTATTGCAAATGAACAAAATGCTTCTTTAGAAGTAAGTAATCCAGGAGATTATTTTGTAATTGCAACCAATATACAAACAGGTTGTATTTCAGAACCATTTTCTGCAACAGTTACTCGTTCTGAACCTGCAAACTTTACTACCAGAGTAGAATATTCATTTAATGATACTGTAGCTATTATTGTTTCTGCTACTGGCTTAGGAAATTATAGTTACCAATTAAATAATGAGATTGCTCAAAGTAGTCCAATATTTGAAAATGTAGCACCAGGAACGCACCAAATACGAGTATATGATTTATATGGTTGTAATGATACTTTTGCAGAAGTTATTGTATTAAACTATACTAAATTCTTTACTCCAAATGGAGATGGCTATAATGACCACTGGCAAATACAAGGCATCTATGATCAACCCGATGCAAAAATTTACATTTATGATCGTTATGGAAAACTTTTAAAACAACTTAATCCTAGAGAAATTGGTTGGGATGGAACTTTTAATGGAAGTAAGCTTCCTTCTACTGATTATTGGTTTACAGTTACCTATATGGAAAATGGAGAACAGAAAGAGTTTAAATCTCATTTGCTATGAAAAGATAAATAAAACTAAAATTCTAAGATTTTAATGATAAAATATTTAAATGAATTACTAAAGCAAACGAAATTTTAAAATTTGGAGATATTGTGTAAGCCATTCCGTTTTGATCATTCGAAGTGAAAAACAATATGAAGATGTAGATTACAATATTAAATATGAGCCAAATTATTGTATAGATATAGAATTTACAGGAGTAGAATTCATATCATTACCAAGCAATATTAATGGATTAAATATTAGAAAAGAGCAAGATATTTATCTTTTTAATGAAAACAAAGAGTATTACGTCAAAGCCAGTTTTTGTAGAGTAGGTGTTAGCCAATTCGATTATACTCAAGATAAAATTTCAGATTTATCATTAGAATACGAAGAAATAATATATATGACTTAATGTTTTCAAAATTTTCTAATAAAGAAAAACTTTTTAATCATCAAAAATTACTAAAAATAAAAACCCTCAAATTTGATTTGAGGGTTTATTTTTACAAAATAAGTTTCAATATTAATTTTGAATAATTAATTTTTCCGTTCTAACAAATTCATTAGTTTTAATTTGAACTAAGTAAATACCTTCACTTAATTTATTTGGTAATTGTATTTCAACATCATTAGAACCATTAGAAGATAAATTATTTTGTTCTAATATCAAATTTCCAGTTATATCAAATAGTTTTAAGCTAAAAGATTCAATTCCTTTATTCAGTTTTATAGAAAAATTATTAGCTAACACTGGATTTGGATAAATAGTAAATCTTTTTTCTATATTAAATTCTGGATTCGACAAAGCATTTCTATCTACAACAATCGTTTCTTCAAAAACTATATTGTTAAATGTATCGAATGCTTTTAATCTATAATAGATAAGATTTTCAGTAGTATTATCAGTATAATTATAATTAACAACATCATAACTAGTACCTAATGCGTTTTGTTGATTAATCTGAGTAAAGTTGATATTGTCTAAACTGCTTTCTAAAGTAAACTCATTAGAATTATACTCAAGCAAAGACTTCCATTTTAAATCAATTGGTCCAGTTTGCTCAAAAGTTGCAAAATAATCAGCGATAATAGTTTGATTTAGAGCTATATCTTCAACAACGTCATATCTAACTGTTGCTGTTAGATTTTCTATTGAAGCTGTTAATTTTGATTGACCTGGAATATTTGTTGTAACAATTTCAAAATTTGGTAACGCAATAATGTTAGGAAACTCAATCGTATAAGTTACACCAGCCAAATCATTGATTTCACGTTCTACATTATCGCTATACATACCTAGTAATCTAAATCGATGTTGGTTTTTTTCAGAAATTTCAACAATAGCTTCTTCAAAACGGATAGATTGAAGAGTCAAGTTAGAGGGTAAATCTATGGTTTTTTCTAACTCATGCGTAGCTGTCATTTTACCCTCTTTAAAACCGTATGCCTTGATGCTTATTTTTCCATAGACATCTGTTGGAATTTCAAAGGTTAAAGTGTTTCTGAATAAAATATTATTACTCTTTTGAAGAAAAAAAGAAATATCAGTTTCTTTATCACTTGTAACTTCTACAATGATATTGTCAATATCTTCTTGATAAACATCAAATGTAACCGTAGAACCAGAAATTAATGATGAGGAGAAAGAATTAGGATGAATTAATATTTTGAATCATTTGTAAAGTTCTCAGATTGTCTTAGTGTTTGTCCTTGAAATCCAGCTAAAAAAGTATAATTTAACCTGGATAACTAGGAATCCCTTGTTTTGTAAAATTAGAATTACTATCATCAAAATTTTGTTTTAATTTTTCAAAAACTTCAGCATGAACTGTATTACTAAGAACAACAACATTTTCTGGATTTTCTAAACTTTCTTCCAATGTTGAGTGAGCAATATTATTGTTTGGAAAAGAACTAATATATTGATCTACAAGACCTGCTCTCATACTTTCTCTTGGCACTACAAAATCATTAGATCCATTATATAGATAGTTAGTGAATGAATCAATACTTTGAAATGCAGCACTACCAATATTTGATGCTAAGAATTCAACCGATTTAGCAATTATAAAAGTCTGAACCGTTCTTCTTGAAGTTCTGAAAAAATATTTGACTCAAAATTCAAATTACATAAATCTGGTCTTTGAACACAAAAACTAAAATTTGTAGCAACTGCATGAAATGGTATTCCAATCATTTTTTGACGATAATTAAAACTATTTAATTTTGGAATAAACCAAGTTGAAGCATCTAAACCACCTGAAATATAGTCATTTTCAACTATTAAGTATTTAGCGCCATAATTATTAATTAAATCATCTTGAGGAATAGTTCCAGTAAAAAGTTCTTTAACTCTTACTGGTTCTGTGGGACCATATAAAATTTCATTAGTTAAATTTAGTGTCGATAAAGGATTTGGTAAAACGCTAGAAAGTAATGTTGCTTTTTGCAATCCAGTAAAGATGATTCTTTGGTCTAATGCCCCATTTGCACCTTGAGCACCAAAATGAGGAGTATTTAAAGTAACAAGAGCATTAATATCATCATTGTATTCAATATCTTGCTTTATTTCTTCAATATAAGCTCTTGTATAAAGCCCTCCCCTACTATGAACAATAACATTAACTTTTCCTGCAGAAACTTTAGCATCAATAGCTTTACTAATAAGACCTTTTATATAAGTAGGTATTATATGTGCATCTCTGTAAAAATGATTTTCAGCTAATTCTTTATTTAATCTCCACGCTTTTGCAATTTCATATTCAGAATATCCCTTTGCTTTAAAAAAACTTTCACATCTTTCTAGAATACCCACATCAGACCAGACCCCATGACCAAATAAAACAGGAGGTAAAGATAATTTAACGAAATGTCTAAAAACCAGATCATCTGTTGCGTTTGGTACACTTTTAAAAACAAACAGTTGGTATAATGCAGAATGTGCATTTACTCCATCAAAATGATCACTATTTATATATGTAGGATGTTGGTAAATAAAATCAACATATTTTAAATCTTGAACTTGTGGTTGCCCTTCATAATCTTCAATTGGTTTAAGCGTAAATTTTCCATATTGCGCTATATATTCTGAACTATTAGGATCTCCTGGCAACACATCAGAAGTATTCTTTCTGAGTTCAATTCTATATAATGAGTTTTGAGCGTAATACCCTCCTGGGTCATCTGTTTTTAATCTTAAAACTGATGATTTTGTTTCCATCTGCTGCAAAAGAGGGATCGTTTTCTGGTTCTACAAAACTAGTATTAATTGAATTTTTTAAAACTGTAAATTTGGTGTAATTATTTTCTCCATTGATCTTCTCCATGTTTGGAAAATCTTTATTTTCAACATGATAAACAAAAAAATCACCTAAAGGTAAATTACATCTCATTATTCCAACTGGAGTTGCTATCCAAGAATAACTCTTAGTTTCATCACTCTCAACACATCCAGCAGTAATATTATTACTTAACATATCTGGATCATGAACACTTCTATAAGAATTGTAAAATGTTTTCGAAAAAGCGTGTAGGAATTTGGTGAATAAACATCACCAAAACCATCGTAAACTATTAATCCATTATTAGTACCTAAAAAAACTCTCCCATCTGAATCTCCCCAAATTGCTACTCTATTGAATACAGTACCAGGTGGAATAATACTACTATCAGTAATGTTTCTCCATTGCCCATTTTTTAAAACTGAAAAACCATTCCCAGCAATTGGAGTTGTTGCCCAAACACCTTTTTCATTTGCATAAACACCATTAAATATCCCGTTTTGTATATTAAATCTAGCCTCTTGGGTAGTGTATTCCTTAACAAACTGTGGTATATCAGTATTTGTATACTTTATTAATCGAGGTTTTAGATATGTTGTAGGAACTAAATTCCCCGTTGAATTAAAAACACCATTCGAATCATTATATCCAAATACACTAATGTAAATAAAACCTCTATCAACAGAAATTGCATTGACAGTTCTGCTATCTGGAGTAACGCTAATGGGCGGATTATAGGTATAAGCTGGGTATGGCATTCCTCCAATCATGGTATTGTCTAGATTATCTTGCCAAGTATTAAAAGATTCAAATGGTCCAGAAGTATTTGCACTTCTTGCTGAAAAAGCTCCTGGTGTCAATATATATGACGAAGGTGTTCCAGTAACGGTTAAATCATGATATCTGTGTGCAGTCCAGACTTTATTATTTGGATCAACTACAACTTGTTGCACGTTTAAAGTTGCAATACCATCTCTTTGAAAGAACTGAAATCCTCGAGCATCTCTATCTGGAGAAAAATGTTGTACTTCTAAAGTATTTACATTTATTCTTTCTAAACCACCTTGACCATTCGAAAAATTTATTCCTCCATGACCAATCCAGATATTTCCAGAATAATCTTTTGCCATAGATTGAATTCTTGTGTTCCCGATAATAGGAGCTGTTCCTAAGTTTTGAATAGCAAATGTAGGATTTTGATCGGTTTGATTGAGAAAAAATAAGCCTTGACTAGTAGTACCAGCCCAAATATTCTTGTTAGCATCTGAAGTAATTGATGTAAAAGCTTGGCCTGTTTGAAAAGTTGTAAATCGAGGTTCATTATTTGTACCTTGACCGTAAAAAAAGATGTAAAAGAAATATCCCTATTATTAAAAGGGATTTTAATCGCATGTAAATTTTTTTCATGATTGTTTGTTTTTATTGTGTTTATAAAAACAGAAAACCAGAGTTAAGCTAAAATTTGAAGTATTACAAAAATATAAATAAAATAAAAATAATTTAGCCTTTTTACACTTTAAATAATAGTTAGGTAATTGATAATTAATATTTTTCTAAAAAAAAAAATCCCAAGCTTACACTTGAGATTACTTTTTAAACTTCCAACTTCGTATTTCTAACATCGTACCTCTAACCTATACTTGGCACTTGTACCATTTCGTTAGTATCTGATTGATAATCTACACCATCAAAGCCGAAACCAAATAAGTTTAAGAAATCTTGTTTGTAACCTGCTAAATCTCCCATTTCAACTAAATTTTCAGTGGTTGCTTCTTTCCATAATTTGGCAATCTTAGCTTGTACATCATCTCTCATTTCCCAATCGTCAATACGAATTCTACCGTTTTCATCTAATGGTATTTCTTTTCCAGAAAACAATCTATCAGCATACAATCTTTGGATTTGTTCAATACAGCCTTCGTGAATACCTTCTTCTTTCATAATTTTATACAATAATGAAATATACAATGGAATTACTGGAATAGCTGAACTTGCTTGTGTTACCAAAGCTTTATTCACTGAAACATACGCTTTCCCATTTACCGATTTTAATAAATTGGTAATTTCAAAGCAGTTGCTTCTAAATGGTCTTTTGCACGACCTATTGTTCCTTTTCTATACACTGCTTCAGTCACTTCTGGCCCTATTTAGGAATAAGCAATTGTTTGCGCTCCATCAGCTAACAAACCTTCCTCTTTTAGCGCTCTCATCCACATTGCCCAATCTTCTCCACCCATTACAGTTACGGTATTCTGAATATCTTCTTCATTTGCAGGTTCAATGGAAACTTCTGTTACATTTCCTGTGTGAAAATCGACTGTTTTATTGGTAAACTTAGCTCCTATAGGCTTTAAAGTAGAACGATGTAAAACTCCTGTAAGTGGATGTAAACGTACTGGAGAAGCTAAACTGTAAATCACTAAATCAACTTGACCTAAATCTTGTTTATTAATCTAAGGTTTGTTGTTTTACTTCATTTGAAAAAGCATCACCATTTATACTTTTGGCATACAAACCAGCTTCTTTAGCTTCTTTTTCAAAAGCAGCAGAATTGTACCAACCTGGAGAAGCTGTTTTACCTTCGCTAGGTGGTTTTTCAAAAAAAACACCTATTGTTCCAGCATTACAGCCAAAAGCACTAGTAATTCTTGAAGCTAAACCAAATCCTGTTGAAGCTCCAATTACAAGAACCTTTTTAGCTCCATTAATAGTTCCTTTTGATTTAACATATTCGATTTGATTTTTCACATTTTGTTCGCATCCTTTTGGGTGAGATGTCAAACAAATGAAACCTCTCATTCTTGGTTCTATTACCATTTTTTATTTATTAGTTGAATTTAATTTTTAATTTCTCAAAAATAGACATTTTCTCATAAACTCTTTTGATGTTGGTCTTCATATTTTCAATAAACTGCGGATTAAAAGCTAGCTTTTTAGACTTTTCATAATAATTATGAGCTAAAATATAATTACCTTCTAATTCATATATTCTTCCTAGTTCACTGTAAAAATTACAATAATCAACATTTTCTAATGTCTTAATAGCAAAATCTATGTGTTCTTTGGCTTCTTTATATCTACCTAAGTCAACCAATAAATAAGCATAATTAAGATAAGAAGCTGAGTATTTAGGTTCAAACTTCATAGCTAATTTATAATGATATATGCCTTTATCATAATTACTTAATTTATTGTAATGAATCCATCCTAAATGATTATGAGCTTTTCCAAAATCTGGACATTGCGCTAATATATCTTCTAAAATCTCTTTAGCTTCTGAAGAATTTCCATCAGAAATTAGAGCATCTGCTTTCATAAAAAGATTTTCATAAAGGCTTACATTTTCCATATCATAAATTTTAATTCAACAAAGCTTTTGCATGATTTAAGGCAGAATCTGAAATATCTTTACCAGAAAGCATTTCGGCTATTTCAACTATTCTTTCTTCAGTATTCAACAGTTTTAATTCAGATAAAGTGTCTTCATTACTACTGTATTTGAATACTTTATAATGTTGGTTACCTTTTGCAGCTATTTGTGGTAAATGTGTTATGGCAAAAACTTGCATATTCTGACTCATTTCTTTCATGATTTCTCCCATTTTAATAGCAATTTCACCAGAAACTCCAGTATCAATTTCGTCAAAAATAATAGTTGGTAATTTAGAATAATTTGCCAAAACCGCTTTTACAGCTAACATAATTCTTGACATTTCACCACCAGAAGCCGTTTTCTTAATGAAACCCACTTCCATTCCTTTATTTGCAGTAAATAATAAGTTGATTATATCTTTACCAAGTTTTGAAAAAGTGTCAGCTTCTTTAATTTCGAAAAGTACTTTAGCATCTGGCATTCCTAATAAACTCAATATTTTTTCAATTTTTTGTGACAAAATAGGAGCTGCTTCTACTCTAGCATTAGTAATTAAAATGGCTACTTGATTGACTTTTTCTTTAATTTCTTCGTATTCTTTTTGTTTATTTTTGATTTCATTATCTAAATCATCAACACGAACCACTTTTGAATCTAAATCATTTTGAATCTCTAAAAGTTCTTTTACAGAAGTTACTTGATGCTTCTTCTGTAACATATATATAGTTTGCAATTTGGTATTTACAAATTCTAAACGTTCTGGATCATTGACAATTTTTTCAGCATTGGAAAAACATTCATCAATAATATCATGAAATTCTATAGAAACACTATTTATTCTTTCGTAAAAATCGGTATATTCTTTTGAAAAACCTGCTATTTTTGAAGCGCTTGTTTAATTTCATTTAAAGTAACTATTGTACCTATTTGTTCTTCATTGGCCAAACCTAATACTTTATCTACATTCTCTTTTATGAACTCTACATTACTAAGTTTTTCTAATTCTTCTTCGAGTTCTTCTTGTTCATTTTCAACAAGTTTAGCACTAAATAATTCTTCTAAAAGAAAGGTATTGTATTCTTGTTCTTTTGATAGCGATTCTTTTTCTGCTATAAGTTTGTTCAGTTCTTTATTCGTTTTATTTAACAAAGACAAACCTTTTGAATAACTTTCTAATCGTCTTTCATTTTTCGCAACTGCATCTACAATTTTAAATTGGTATTCCTCATTTAATAATTCACGAGTTTCATGTTGGGAATGAATATCAATTAAAAACAAAGCCAATTGTTGTAGTTCAGTAAGATTTACAGGACTGTCATTTATAAAAGCTCTAGATTTTCCCGATGGTAAAATTTCTCTTCTTATAATGGTTTGAGCTTCATAATCTAAATCATTTTCTTTAAAAAAGGATTCCAAATTATAGTTTACCAATGCAAAATTTGCTTCAATAATACATTTTTGCTCTTTATCCTTAAAACCGCTAAATCGGCTCTATTGCCAAGAACCAAGCCTAAAGCTCCTAAAAGTATAGATTTTCCAGCTCCTGTTTCTCCAGTAATAATAGAAAACTGATTAGAAAATTCAATTTCTAAAGATTCAATTAAAGCATAGTTTTTTATCGAAAGAGATAAAAGCATATTATTTTTTGTATAGCAAAGATTAAGAAATTACTTAATATTGTTCCATTTTGCAGAATTTAATGGAGAAATTCTATTCAAAGTTTCAAGTAAATTAGCATTATTTGTCATTGGTCCACCAGAAAAAACTTGAACGATTTCATCTGTTTTTGCATCAAAAAAGGTTCTTGTTAATAAGGCATTTGGTCTAGATTTCTGTATTAAAGCTATTGTTTGAATAGCATTTGCAATCTCTTCTTTACCTTTCTTTAAATCATCTGCCATTACATCTAAACCTTTAAATGATATTCGAACATTGCTTTTCTATAAGGCACAAAAGTAGAAGAAAGCATATCTGAAATTAAAAAATAACGATTATTATTATTCCCTTCAGATTGTGACCAACCTTTAAAACCGCTTGGTTGTGCTACATTCATTATATTAGAAGCAATATCTAAGTATTTTGTTCCTCCAAGATCACTATAAGAATCCATATCCAAACCTATAATAATATTAACATAAAATGCTAAAACTGAAGTAAGATTTGAATTGAAAGAATTTTGATCATAAATTAATTGTTCAAACTCTACGAATGTAAAATTAAAATCTTTATCGTTTAAATTTAATATAGGAGAACGATAAGTTGAATTAAAAATAGGTCTAGAAGATTGAATTTGAAGTGTTGCAGAAACATTATTTGAATTAAACTCGGAAACATTTATAAAAAAATTACATTCAATTTTTTCATTTAGTTTATATTCTTTATTGGTCCACTTTGTTGTATTTAAAAATTCAAAAAGTTTATTTTCTAAGTTCTTAAAAATTTGCGGATTAACATCCGTCATTCTTTCAGCGTTAACTGTTACTGTTGCATTAAGTTCTTGTCCACTTACCATTTGTAATGAAAGTGAGATAATGAATAGTGTTAACAAATTACGCATCATAATATTGAATGATTTTATTAATTATATCTTGAGCCACAGCTTCTTTGTCCTTTAGATCCATAGGCTCTATAGTAAAATTCTTGTCTATAAAGGTAACCTTATTAGTATCATGTCCAAAACCTGCTCCTTTATCATTTAAAGAATTTAAAACTATCAAATCTAAGTTTTTTTTCTGAATTTTTAGCTTTGCATGATCAATTTCATTTTCAGTTTCCAATGCAAAACCTATCAAAAACTGATTTTTCTTTTTTTCTCCTAATGAAGCTAAGATATCTTTTGTCTTCTCTAACTCTATTACAAACGCGGCATCACTCTTCTTTATTTTCTGAGAAGCTATATTTTTTGGTTTGTAATCTGCAACAGCTGCAGCAGCAATAGCTACATCTACAGAGTCAAACATTTCTTGACAAGCATTATACATCTCTTCTGCCGATTTAACACGAATAATTTTTATAAAAGAATGATTTATACTTAAATGTGTTGGTCCAGAAACAAGAATGACTTCTGCTCCATTTTGTGCAGCAATTTTTGCAATATCAAAACCCATTTTACCAGAAGAATGATTTCCTATAAAACGAACAGGGTCAATCGCTTCATAAGTTGGACCAGCTGTAATTAAAATTTTTTTACCTTTTAATGGCAACTTTAAAGCAATATCGTTTTCGATAAAAGCTAAAATATTTTCTGGCTCAGCCATTCTACCTTCACCTGAAAGTCCGCTTGCTAATTCTCCTTTTTCAGCAGGAATAATAGTATTTCCAAACATTTTTAATTTGGTAAAACTATCTAAAGTAGAAGGATGTTTATACATGTCTAAATCCATTGCTGGTGCAAAATAGACGGGACATTTTGAAGATAAATAAGTTGCTATCAAAAGATTATCACAATTACCATTAGCCATTTTTGACAAAGTATTTGCAGTTGCTGGTGCAATAATCATAAAATCTGCCCAAAGACCTAATTCAACATGGTTATTCCACATTGCATTTTCATCTTCATCGTTATAAAAACTAGAATGAACAGGATTTTTAGAAAGTGTAGATAAAGTTAATGGAGTAACAAAATCTTTAGAAGCAGGTGTCATTACAACCTGTACTTGAGCACCTGCTTTTATAAAAAGTCTAACAAGATGAGCTGTTTTATAAGCGGCAATTCCTCCAGAAACTCCCAGTAAGATTTTTCTTCCACTTAATAAAGACATACTCAATGTATTATTTTGCTTCTCTATGATAGATTCTACCTTCAAGCCATTCTTGTACTGCTAAGGCATGTGCTTTAGGTAATTTTTCATAGAATTTAGATACTTCAATTTGTTCTTTGTTTTCGAAAATTTCTTCTAAACTGTCATTGTAAGTAGCAAATTCTTCTAATTTTTCAATTAATTCTTTTTTAATTTCAGAATTAATTTGACCTGCTCTTTTAGCAATAATTGTAATCGCTTCATACACATTACCGGTTGGCTCTTCAATAACATTTTTGTTGTATGTTACTGTATTCACTGGAGCAGTTGTCTTTTTTAAATCCATGATTTAATTTATTTAGAAAATTGTTGTAATTCTTTATCAATTGTAGCTAACATTTCATCAGCTTTTGGCTTAAATGAAGAGTTTTCTTTAAACTTGACAAAACTATTATAATAAGTTTTTGCCGATTTTAAACGCTCTTCTTTTTTATATTGTACACTATTAATTGCTAATTTATAAGCTGTACTAAACTTTAAATATAATGCTTCTTCTTTAAAAGGTGTTCCAGGATAATCAGAAATAAAATTATCTAAGGCTTTTAGTGCTGAATTATATTCTAACCTATGGTCTGAAATTGTATAATATTGTTTTGCTATTTCAAATGCTTTTTTCTCTATTTTTCTCTTAATTCCTTAACATATTCGTTTGCTTTAGGCAAATACTCTGATTCTGGATAAGCATCAATAAATTTTTGAAGTTTTGACAATGCTTTTTCTGTATCAGTTTGATCTAAACTATAAACAGGTGATAGCTTGTAATAACATTCAGCACCTAAAAAAGCAGCTTCTTCTCTTTTTTCG
Organism: Flavobacterium sp.; assembly: GCA_012032075.1. Taxonomy (GTDB): domain Bacteria; phylum Bacteroidota; class Bacteroidia; order Flavobacteriales; family Flavobacteriaceae; genus Flavobacterium. The sequence continues at coordinate 3,975 of JAAURU010000006.1, read as the reverse complement.
CTTTTAGGATAATTAGATGAAAAATTTTCAAATTGAAAACCTGCTAAATAATATTGTTTTGTATTGTAATATGATTTTGAGAACATATAAAACATTCTTTCTGCCTGAGGTTTTCCTCTATAAGCTTGAACTATTTGTTCAAATAATCGTATCGCTTTTGTATATTTTCCTTTCTCATACATTTCTATAGCTACTTTGTTTTTTACAGCTAAGTCTTCACTCTTCAAAGCTTTTTGATATTCACTACAAGAAGTAAGCGATAAAACAACAAGAAGGAAACAGATAAATTTATTCATTGACTATATTTTTTCTTTTTTAAATAACATTTTTTGACACCTAAAAAAGCAATTGCAAATTTAGATATAATTTAGATACTATGGAAATCTTTTTTTAGCTTATTTTTTTAGTAAAAATAGTAATTCTATTTGCTAAATCTTCATTTGTGTTTACCAATGGCAATCGTACTGCATTTTCACATAAACCTAATGATGTAAAGACTTCTTTTATACCAGCTGGGTTACCTTGTTCAAAAATCATATCTATTGCATCCATAATTTGATATTGCAATTCATAAGCTTCATCAACTTTTCTTTGTAATCCAAGTCGGACCATTTCAGAAAATTGCTTTGGAAAACCTTCCCCAATAACAGAAATTACTCCTGATGCACCTGCTAAAACCATAGGTAAAGTAACCATATCATCCCCAGAAATTACTAAAAAATCAGATGGCTTATCTTTAATTAATCGCATTGCTTGAACCATATCTCCAGCCGCTTCTTTTATAGCTATGATGTTTTTGAAATCATTTGCTAAACGAATAACAGTAGCTGGTAACATATTGCTTGCTGTTCTTCCAGGAACATTATACAAAATTACTGGAAGTGGTGAGGCTTCAGCAATTGCTTTAAAATGTTGGTAAATACCTTCTTGAGTTGGTTTATTATAATATGGAGAAACTGATAAAATAGCATCAAATTTAGAAAAATCTCTGGTCTTCAATTCTTGAACAAGCTTCATTGTATTATTACCACCTACACCTAAAACTAATGGCAATCTACCTGCATTAGCTTCAACTATAGTTGTAATAACTACTTCTTTTTCTTCATCGCTTAAAGTAACTGTTTCTGCAGTAGTTCCAAGGATAACAAGATATTCTACTCCTCCTTCAATTACATAATCTACAATCTTTTTTAACGCTTCAACATCTATTGAAAAATCTTTTTTAAATGGAGTGACTAGTGCTACACCAGTACCTACAAATTTACTCATGCTTCTATTTTATTTAGTATTTTTAGATATTTGAACAATTCTGAAATGAAATTTATATACTCTTTTGTATCTGAATCAATAATAAAATGATTAAACTTAAAATCAATTTTAGAAAACCCAACTTTAAATTTAGCTTTTGAAGAACTTACTGCTAATAAAAGTGGTAATTTTTCTTCATCAAAATAACTTATTAAAAGATCAAATGGATAATTTAAAAAATCATTAACTTCAATTACTTTAATTTCTCCATTAATTGAAATGTCTTTTATGGAGTAACTAAGTGGTGTTAAACTGTCTTTATGTTTTACTTTGTCATTATAAGATAACACTTTAATATCTTTAAAAGGAATGTTTTTTGATTTTATTTCAGACACAAGTTTTTCAGTATCAAAAAAATAAGTTGTATCAACAATAATACCTATCATTTTAATCTTTTCATTTGGCACATCAGTATTTAGTTCTAATACCTTTTTATTGATAATTTTTCTTAAAAAAAAGCTCTTAATAATTGAAAACATAGTAATTTTACACGTTCGACAAAAATAAATATTTAAACCTACATAAGAATGGTAAATGTAAAAAAGAAAAGAATAAATACTAGCTATTTTGTTATATTATTAACATTCCTAGCTTTATTTTCTTGTAAAGTTAATAAAGAAAAGGTTTATGAAATTGAAGGTAAGAAAATCAATATTAATGATTCTCAACCTATTAATTCATCAATTGAAAACTTTATTTTGCCATACAGAAATCATATTACAAAAGATTTAGATAGTGTTTTAGCCTATAATCCAGTAGTTCAGGAAAAAAGTAAAGGAAAATGGCAAACAAATATTGGTAATTTATTTGCAGAGACAACTTTAGCATTAAGTAATCCCGTTTTTAATACACGTGAGAATAAAACTATTGATTTTTGTTTATTAAATCATGGAGGCATTCGTTCCATAATTCCACAAGGAAATGTGACTAGTAGAACTGCTTTTGAAATTATGCCCTTTGAAAATAGTGTAACAATAGTTGGACTAAAAGGAAGTGAAGTTAGAACATTAGCTGATTATTTTATAAAAGAAAAAAAACCACATCCTTTAGCTAGAATCACTATTTATACTAACGCTGATGAAACAGCAGTTACTGATATTAAAGTTAATGAAAATTCAATTGATGATGATAAAATATATTATGTAGCAACTACTGATTATTTAGCAAATGGTGGAGACAGCATGAACTTTTTTAGAGATAGTACTATTAAGTATGATTTAGATTATAAATTGAGAAATTTATTTATAGATTACTTCAAAAAAATAGATACTATTCCAAATATTACTACAGAAAGAATTCTAATAAAGTAAAGTCAGAAAAATGGAAAGAAGAGATTTTTTACAAAAAACAGTAGCCAGTTCGGCTTTATTATCAATAGGAAGTTTATCATTGAGTAGTTTTACAAATGTTGATACTAAAAAAATAACCATTCTTCATACGAATGATGTTCATAGTCATATTGATGCTTTTCCACCTGATGACCCAAGAAATCCAAATATGGGTGGTGTTACAAGAAGAGCTAGTGTTATTGAACAAATAAGAAAAAGAAGAAAAAAAATGTTTTTGCTTTTAGATGCTGGAGATATTTTTCAGGGTACTCCATATTTTAACTATTATGGTGGTGAATTAGAATTTAAGCTCATGAGCATGATGCAATATGATTTAGCTACATTAGGAAATCATGATTTTGATAATGGAATTGACGGATTTTATGCTCAATTACCTCATGCAAAATTTGATTTTGTTTCAGCTAATTATGATTTTAAAAATACCGTTTTAGATGGTATTGTGAAGCCATATAAAATTATTGTAAAAGATGGAATCAAAGTTGGTATATTTGGTTTAGGAGTTGAATTAGAAGGTTTGGTTGACAAAAAATTATACAAAGAAACAGTTTACAATAATCCTATAGAAGTTGCAAAAGACATTACTAGAATACTTAAAGAAGATAAAAAATGTGATATTGTAATTTGCTTGTCTCACATAGGTTTTAAATATAGAAATGAACCAGAAAGAGTTTGCGATATAACATTAGCTAAAGAAACAAAAGATATTGATTTAATAATTGGAGGACATACACATACTTTTTTAGACAAACCAGTTATAGAAACTAACTTAGATGGAAAAAAGTACTTATTAATCAAGTAGGTTGTTATGGTATTAATTTAGGACGAATTGATTTCTATTTATCAAATGATAAAAAGTATGATGCAACTACTAGAAATATTATATTGAATTAAATCTCTATATTTTTTTTCTTGAAGTTCGTTTCAAAAATAAATTACATAAAAATAGTATGAAATAGTTTGTGCAAAAGGATCAATAATTTTAAAAACAAATAAGTCAAACTGTTTGTTTAAGATAAATGAACTATCAGACAAAATAAAGCAAACTATTAGAAATACTAGGTAAAGATTTTTTCTATTATTAGAATGAAGAAATAAAAATGTTGTTATTATTGTCATTAAAAATAATACAAAACTAAAAACCAAAATATAAAACAACTCTTTTTGAGAATCATACTCAAGTAAGTTAAGTAAACTATATATTAGATAGAGCATTATTATGACTATCAAAATAAGAGAAATATCAATTCTTTGTAAGGTTTTTTCTCGCAATAAAAGAACAAAATCTTTATATAAAAAAATAATAATTATAAAGTAAGAT
>JAAURU010000285.1 GCA_012032075.1 Flavobacterium sp. | reverse complement strand
CTTCAATATTTGGAGTTTTATTAAGTTTGTCCAATAATATTGCAGCATCCCACAATTTTTCTTTATACTTATTTTCTAATTTTTCTAATGGTGCTATTTCTTTATATGTTTCCTTATCCTTACAACTAAAGGTAATAAAAACCAAAAGGCTATATAAAAATATAGCCTTTAAAATATTTTTTTTCAACACTTTCCTCATTATCTTTCTAAACCTTTAATAAGAAATAATTGACTTCCTCTATTACTATCAGGATTTGTTATAGCATTTGGATCTGAAAAAGCATTGTTTGTCCAACTATGGTTTTGAGTGCAAATTAAAAAACTTCCTTCAATTCCAATAATATCTGAAACATCAATCATTCCAGTTAATTCCCATTCTGTTGATGCTGAACCTAATCCAGCAATTTCAGCATTTGTTTGGTCACATTCTAAAACTACTTTTAATACTTTAGTATTCAAATTATATTGATATAAGTAAGCAAAATGAGATTTATCGGCAGTATCAGGATATCCATTTGGATCTTCTTGTATGTAAGCAAAATCTTTAGTTACTACTATATTATCTGGACTATGAAATTGTTTAGCCACTCCAGTCAAATTGTCTCCATCTAGTACACAAGTTATTGTAGCAACTGTTGGATCATTTGCATCTAAAACAACTTTATAGATTCTACCATAAAATGAACCTTTACCTGTTAAAGCAGTTTTCTTTCTTCCAGTAACAGTAAAATATATCTCTCTATTATTTGCTCCAGAACCCTTTCGGTAATCAATATCTTCCACTCTTGAAAAACCCATAATCCCTTTTGCTCTTGATTCTTGTTCTAATTCATTAAGAGTTCTTTCAGTATATTGAACAAATTCTACAGGATAGGTTACTCCTTCCTGCATATTCATTTCATAATTAATTCCTTCTTGTGTTACTTTTAATCCATATAGTTTTCCTCCTGCTAGATCTCCTCTATTTCCAACATACATTGCCAATTGTCCAGAAGGTGTTGTATCATCGCTAGTATCATCACCTATAAATACTACTGTTTTAGAAGGATACGCGTCTTTACCAATTACAACAGCATTTTCAGTTGACCATTGCCCTAGAGCAGGAAGCATGGTAGCTAATTCAGCATTTTCTGCACTTTTAAAAGGATCAGTTGCAAAAACTCCTTTTGAGCTCCACCCCATTCTCCACCTGATAAAAATAAGGGTCCAAAACCATGTTCTGCAGGCATAATTAAAGAACCTGAACATTGTGCAGTTCTTGCAGTTGCGGCAGCATTCAAAATATATTCACCTTTAACTGGCTTAAAGGTTTTGTCAAATGAAATTCTTGCAATAGAGTAATCTGCTTCTATATTGTTAATTAATGAAAATGTACCGTCGCTCATTTTCATTAAACCCATACCATCTGCCATAGAGCCATAAACGAAATTAGGAGATTCTGATAGTTTATCTTCGGAGCTTAATAATGAATAGATTTCTAAATTTTCAAAACCTGGTTTCTTAGCTAAAAAAGCAGGCGTTGTTGAATGGCTTTTAAGAGTAACTTGTTCTGTTTCAACATTAGAAGCATCATCATCATTACAAGATAATACTGTAAATGATAAAGCTACTAAAAAAAGATTTGTTAAATTTGTTTTCATAATAATTTATTTGGTTGTTTATTCTGTTGTACAAAACTACACTCCAATTGTAAAGAAAATGTAAATCAACTATTATCATACTTATAGGAATAAATTACGATAAGTTTACCTAAAAGTTACTATCTTAATTTTTCATTAAGGAAAATTTAAATAAATGTATAAAACTCAAATTATTTTTATGAAAATGCCTCAAAAGCTACTTACTTTTGAGGCATTTAAAAAAAACTATTCTTAATTTATTCAAAACTCAAACCTATTTGACCATCATCATCTAAATCTGTTTTTACATCATCAGTAACTGATTCTTCATCAGTTACTTCCATTTTCTGGTTCTGGCTCCACTGGTTCTTCAAAAGGAAGTGGTTCTAATAAATTAATTTGTTTAACTTTATCAGTGGTTAATTGGTTACCCAATGCTTTGATACCTTTTACAGCAATAAATTCTTCCAAATTAACTTGTAGTGTTTCTTTTTGCTCTCCTTTTATCTTTGGGAAAACAACTTCTGCCATTGGTTTCCAATCGGTTGAAACAATTTCTAATTGTGATTTTTCATGCTCAGAAATAAAAATTTCTTCTTTATTCTCGTTTTCAACTACAAAACGTTTTACATAGTAACGTTCTTTTTCTCCATCGAAATATATTGCCGAAATAGGTTTATTTGGTTTCCATTTTTCTAAAACAACCATATCTTGATCGAAATGGGTTGTTAATTCTGGAATAATAGTTTTTAATTTTCCCGATTGATTGATGATTAGTAATCGATCATTTGGTTTAAATTCGCCTAGCAATTCTCCTCTTGCATCGACATTCAAACGCTGTACCGTCTCATCGAACCAAATTTTTCTTGGTCGCAAGGTTGATATTCCTTTCTCTTTTAATTCGATTTTCTTAATCGGATATTTCGAAACCGAATTCCCTTTGGAACCTCTACCTTTAATTAAAATTTCGGCAAAATCTAAATCCCATTTTAGCTTTTTGATACTACCTACTTGTCTTAATAATATAGTTACCACTTCCGCTTCTCCATTAGGATTATGCGAAAAATAAAGAATTTGTGAACCTGGTTTTTCTTGCGAAATGTGATATTCTTTATCACGAGTTACACCCGAAACATTGAACCGTTTTACAAATGTGGCTCCGTTTTTACCATCACGATAAATAACATTATAAATGGTTCGTTTATCATTTTTATCGAAAATAGCAATATGAATGATGTCTTTGCCAATAAATTTCTTGTCATCTACTTTTGTAATCACCATTCGACCGTCGCGAAGAAAGACAATTACATCATCAATATCAGAACAATCAGCTACATATTCGTCTTTTTTTAATCCTGTTCCTATGAAACCTTCTTCTTTGTTTACGTATAATTTTGTGTTTCGTAAAACTACTTTTGTAGCTTCAATAGTATCGAAACTTCTTAATTCGGTTTGACGTTCTCGACCTTTACCGTATTTTTCTTTTAATTTGGTAAAAAGGCAATAGCAAAATTGATAATGTGTTCCAAATCGTGTTTGACTTGTTCCATTTCCGCTTCCAATTTCGCAATAGCTTCATCTGCTTTATCTGAATCGAAACGTGTGATACGAATCATTGGAATTTGCGTTAATTTTTGCAAATCATCATCATGAATATTGCGAACTAACAATTTACTGAAAGGTTCAAATTTCTTATATAAATATTCATAAAGACTTTCTCTATCACCATACAATTTGAAATCGATGTACATTTCTTCACGAATGAATATTTTTTCCAAGGTTGAAAAATGCCATTTGTTTTCCAATTCGTCTAATTGAATTTCCAATTCTCGTTTCAACAAATCAACCGTTCTGTTGGTCGAGATTTTCAACATATCAGAAACACCAATAAATAATGGCTTATTATTTTCAATCACACAACCTAAAGGAGCAACTGAAGTTTCACAAGCCGTGAACGCATACAAAGCATCAATCATTTTATCTGGAGAAACACCAGGAGTCAAATGAATGAGGATTTCAACTTCAGCAGCGGTGTTATCTTCAATTTTCTTAACTTTAATTTTCCCTTTTTCGTTGGCTTTCAATATACTATCAATTAATGTTGATGTATTGGTAGAAAACGGAATTTGAGTGATGACTAAAGTAGATTTATCTAATTGACTAATTTTGGCACGAACTCTAACTCTTCCGCCACGCAATCCATCATTGTAATTAGAAACATCTGCAATTCCAGCAGTTGGGAAATCCGGATATAATGTAAAAGACTTTCCTTTTAAAATTTTTATGGACGAATCGATTAATTCGTTGAAATTGTGTGGTAAAACTTTGGTTGAAAGACCAACTGCAATTCCTTCAGCTCCTTGTGCTAAAAGCAATGGAAATTTTACTGGAAGGTTTACAGGTTCTGGACGACGACCATCATAGGAAAGTCCCCACTCAGTAATTTTTGGAGAATATAAAATATCGTGACCCAATTTTGAAATACGTGCTTCAATATAACGAGATGCAGCCGCAGAATCTCCCGTAAGAATATTTCCCCAGTTTCCTTGCATGTCGATAATCAAATCTTTTTGTCCAATTTGCACCATAGCATCACCAATACTGGCATCACCGTGTGGATGATACTGCATCGTGTGACCAACGATATTCGCTACTTTATTGTAACGCCCATCGTCCAGCTCTTTCATAGAATGCATAATTCTACGTTGCACCGGTTTAAAACCATCTTCAATTGCTGGAACAGCACGTTCTAGAATTACATAAGAAGCATAATCTAAAAACCAATCCTTATACATACCAGTTACTTTTGTAATAGTATCTTCTGGATTTTCGTTGTTTTCGTAGAAATGATGTCCTGATGTTTTGATGTCATCAAAACCTTCCGTTTCTTGGGATTCGCTTCCTGATTCTTTTTGTTCTTCTGGGTTTATGTTTTCTTCTTCGTCTTTCATTTTGAAGCTTAAGTTTTTACTTTTTTAGGAAGTGTATTATAAACTCTTTTAATTTCTTTAAATTCTTCTTCTGTTTTCTTTCCTTTGTGATCATCATTAATAAAGTATTTTATTCCTGCTTTCCATAGAAATAATCTTATATCATCTAAGCAAAAATATTTTGCATTGCCAAAACTATCAGATATTTTAAAATTATTACAAGTAAAGCAAATTTCAATATCCCCAATTACTTTATCATTTCTATCTTTAAATACTACTTGATGTCTCGGCTCATAACATTCTGAAATAATTTGCTCTTGATTACATGAATCTTTTGTTATGATATGAAATAACTTTTGTTTTTGATTGTTATTTAAAACTATTTTCTCTTTAACAAAATCATTAGACAATTGAACATCATGATTATAATTTATTTCAATATTTAAATCTTCTTCAATATTTTTTATAAAACTTTTATTTAAGAAAGAATAAATAATCACTTTATCAATATCTTCATATTTAAAAGTCATTGATTTAGTAAAATCTGAGCTTTTGATTCTCTTCACTTTCTTTAATTTTCTTCTTTTTTT
>JAAURU010000284.1 GCA_012032075.1 Flavobacterium sp. | reverse complement strand
GTTTTTTTATCCCTTTTACATGATTAGATTTTTTTATATTTCAACGGTCATACTTGATTTTGAATTAGTTATTATTTTGTTTATAAATAAAGATTTTACCTATTAAAATATAACAATATATTATGGTTATTTACTTTAAAATTAAACAAGAATTCGTTAAATTCGCAGAATACATTAAAATATTTCAAAAAACACATAATATATGTCTAAAACAGCAATATTAGAAATTGATGGCAAGAAGTATGAGTTCCCAATTATTGTTGGGACTGAAAATGAGGTTGCTATCGATATAGACAAGTTGCGTGGTGCAACTGGTGCTATTACATTAGATCCTGGTTATAAAAACTCGGGTTCTTGTAAAAGTGAGATTACTTTCCTAGATGGAGAAGAAGGAATTTTACGTTATAGAGGCTATTCTATTGAAGAATTAGCAGATAAAGCTGATTTTCTAGAGGTTTCTTATCTATTAATTTTTGGTGAATTACCTAATAAAACTCAACTAGAAAAGTTTGAGAATGACATTAGAAAATATACCCTTGTAAATGAAGAAATGAAAACCATAATTGAAGGTTTTCCAAAAACAGCTCATCCTATGGGTGTTTTATCTGCACTTACAAGCGCTTTAACAGCTTTTAACCCAAAAGCAGTTAATGTTGACAATGAAAAAGAATTATATGAAGCTGTTTGTAAAACAATAGGTAAATTTTTAGTAATTGCTACTTGGACTTATAGAAGAAGAATGGGTTATCCCTTTAAATTATTATGATAATACTAAAGGATATGTTGAAAACTTCATGCGTTTAATGTTTGAAATTCCTACTGAGCCATATAAAATGGACAAAAGAATAGTAGATGCATTAGATAAATTATTTATTCTTCATGCTGATCATGAGCAAAACTGTTCAACTTCAACTGTTAGAATAGTAGGTTCTTCTCACGCAGGATTATTTGCTTCTATTTCAGCTGGTGTTTCTGCTCTTTGGGGACCATTACATGGTGGAGCGAATCAAGCCGTTTTAGAAATGCTTGAAGAGATACATAATAATGGTGGTGATGTAGAGAAATATGTTTTAAAAGCAAAAGACAAAGATGATTCTTTCCGTTTAATGGGATTTGGTCATAGAGTTTATAAAAACTTTGATCCAAGAGCAACAATTATCAAGAAAGCAGCCGATGATGTTTTAGAAACTTTAGGAGTAGATGATCCATTATTGGATATTGCAAAAAAATTAGAAAAAGTAGCATTGGAAGATGAATATTTCAAAGCAAGAAATTTATATCCTAATGTAGATTTTTATTCTGGAATTATTTACAGAGCAATGGGAATTCCTGTTGAAATGTTTACCGTTTTATTCGCTATTGGTCGTCTTCCAGGATGGATTGGACAATGGAAAGAAATGCGTCTTAACAAAGAACCTATAGGCCGTCCACGTCAAGTTTATGTTGGACATAGTCATAGACCTTTTAAAGAGGTTAAGGATAGATAATTAATATTTGTCAATATAAAAAACACCCTAAATACGTTGAAACTATTTGGTTTTTTTTACAAAAGAAAGTAAAAGTTAAACCCAAATTAAGCATTAGATTTTGTAATAAAGCGAAAAATGGTAAAAAAAATGAAAAAGAACGGAAATTTTTTTCCCCAAATGTAGTTTTATTACATAAAGGACAAAAAATTGAGTACTTTTTTAGATTTAAAGTCATTTTTTGATGCAATAAATATCTAAAGCATAATTTGGGTTAAAACTACTCAGGAGTTTGCGTTTGCTCTTTAGTTTCTGTAGTTGAATTAATTTCTGTATCAATATTTGTTGAAGTAGTTTCTGTTGTAGAATTACTTTCAGGTGTCGAACTTGTTGCTGTTTTACTTGTTTTCTCCTTTTTAAACTCGTCAATTTTTTCTTCTACTTTATCAACAATATCTTCAAATACTTCCTTAGCTTGATGCGCTTTTTCTTCAACCCACTCACTAGCTTCACCCGCTTTTTCTTTGGCTTCTTTTACAAATTCTTCTACTTTTTCAGGAAGATGTAGCTCGTCTATTTTTTTAGCTGCTGAGTCAGCTAATTCACTCAATGATTCTTTAGCTTCTGCTACAATTTCTGAAGCTTTATCAATTGTTTCGTCTGCGGTTACTTTGGCTTTGCCAAATAACGAATTAAAAAAGTTTGAAAGTCCCATAATTTGTTTAGTTTTTACCAAATGTATAAATAAAATAGAAATAATTTTTATATTTTTAGAATTATACAATTGCATTCCTTTTTCTATCTTTGCGCATATAAGCAATGAAAAACTATATGCTACAATTAAATGTAAAGAATGAATCTTCAAGGTTAAAAGCTGTTGTTTTAGGAACTGCAATAAGTAATGGGCCAAATCCAAAAATTGAAGAAGCTTACGATCCAAAATCACTAGAACACTTGTTAGCGGGAACGTACCCTGTTGAAGAAGATATGGTTAAAGAAATGGAAGCTTTTAATAAAGTATTCCAAAAATATGATGTACAAGTTTTTAGACCCGAAATAATTAAAGATTACAATCAAATTTTCTCTAGAGACATAGGTTTTGTTATAGATGATATTTTTATTAAAGCGAATATTCTACCTGATAGAGAAAGAGAATTAGACGCTATTCAATATGTTTTAGATCAAATTGATCCTAAAAAAATTTTACGTCCACCAGAAGAAGTACATATCGAAGGTGGTGATGTTATGCTTTGGAATGATTATATTTTCATTGGAACATATAAAGGTTCTGATTATAAAGATTATATTACAGCAAGAACTAATATGCATGGTGTAAATTATATCAAAGAATTATTTCCACATAAAATTGTAAAGGAATTCGATTTAGTAAAATCTAAAATTGAACCACGCGACAATGCTTTGCATTTAGATTGTTGCTTTCAACCTGTAGGAACAAACCTAGGAATTATATACAAAAGTGGTTTCCGTGAAGAAGCCGATTATATGTATTTGATAAACTTATTTGGTAAAGAAAATTTATTTCACATTGATAGAGAAGAAATGTATCACATGAATTCCAATGTCTTTTCAATTGCACTAGATGTAGTCGTTTCCGAACAAAATTTTACAAGATTAAACACTTGGTTAAGAAGTAAAGGAATAACAGTTGAAGAAATTCCTTATGCTGAAATATCCAAACAAGAAGGACTTTTAAGATGTTCTACTTTGCCACTTATACGTGATTAAATTTGGAATAGTGTTTAAAGTGCTAACAACTTTAAACTTTTAAACATTTTAAACTTTAAACAAAAAGACAATGAACCAAACCACAAATACCATCCTAATGATTCGTCCGGTAGCTTTCCGAATGAACGAACAAACAGCAGTAAATAATTATTATCAAAAAGTAATTGATGATTTATTACCTGTAACTGTAAATGCAAAAGCACAAGCCGAATTTGATGCTTATGTAGAAAAACTTAAAGCTGTTGGAATTAATGTAATCGTTGTTGAAGATACTTTAAATCCAAACACACCAGACAGTGTTTTTCCAAACAACTGGATATCTTTTCATGAAAACGGTGATGTAGTTTTGTATCCAATGTTTGCTGAAAACAGAAGAAAAGAAAGAAGAGAAGATATTCTAGATATTATAGAAGAAAAAGGATTTCTTGTGAACGAAATCATGGATTATACTTCGGCTGAGGAAGATGGTTTTTATTTAGAAGGAACTGGAAGCATAGTGTTAGACAGAGAAAACGAAATTGCTTATTGCGCTTTGTCACCAAGAGCAGATGAAGAATTATTTATAGAATTTTGTGAAGACTTTGAATACACACCTGTTATTTTTGAAGCTTTTCAAACCGTAAATGGTCAACGCAAAGCAATATACCATACCAATGTAATTATGTGCATTGCAGAAACATTTGCCGTTATTTGTGCCGACTGTATTGATGATAAATCGGAACGAAAATCAGTGCTTTATAAATTGAAAGAATCGGGAAAAGAAGTAATTCTTATTACAGAAGAACAAGTGAATAACTTTGCGGGTAATATGTTGCAAGTTAGAGGAGCAAACGACGAACGATTTTTAATTATGAGTAATGCTGCTTTATGAAATGTTTAACCCAATCTCAAAAGATAGAATTGAAAAAACACTGTAAAATTATACATGCTAGTTTAGATATTATTGAAGCTTGTGGTGGTGGAAGTGCACGTGTATGATGGCAGAAGTTTTTTTACCAAAAGCATAACTATGTTATCAAGAAAAACTAAATATGGAATAAAGGCATTAATTTATATTGCGAAGCAAGAAAATTTAATGCCTGTTCTTATTTCAGAAATTTCAGAGAAAGAGAATATTTCAAAAAAATTTTTAGAGGCAATTCTATTGGATTTAAAGAAAATAGGTTTAGTGGGTTCTAAAAAAGGAAAAGGTGGTGGTTACTATTTATTAAAGAATCCAAAAGAAATTTCTGTAGCAACAATCATTCGTTTTTTAGACGGACCAATTGCTTTATTGCCTTGTGTAAGTCTTAATTTCTATGAAAAATGTAGCGATTGTCCTAGCGAAGAAAGCTGTGCTTTAAATAAGCTAATGATTCAAGTTAGAGACAATGCTTTAAATGTTTTAGAAAAGAAAACATTATACCATTTAGCAAATTTTTAAAATTTTTAGTAAAACAGTCTAGTAATTCGATAGAGTAATAGTATATTTGAAAATAAACAAACAATCAAAAATGATACTAGATTTATTAAGACCAAGAAAACAATTTGAGGTAAATAAAGATGTAAAAGTAGTGGCTTATAAAGTTATTACTTGGAGAATTATAGGCACAATTGATACTATGGTTATTTCTTATATTATGACAGGAAATTTCAAAATTGCCTTTTCAATAGGTGGTTTTGAGGTCTTTTCAAAAATGGTATTGTATTTTTTTCATGAAAGAATTTGGGCAAAATGAATAAAGTAAAATTAAACTTAGCACAACATAACGAAAAAGTAGCAACCTTAAACCTGAATGAAAGTTTGCAATATGTGGTCAATGAAATTCAAGGGAATCAGGTTTTTTCTACTTCTTTTGGAATTGAAGATCAACTGATTCATCATTTTTTAGATAAATTCGAAAATGAAGTTTCTATATTTACTTTGGACACAGGAAGACAATTCAATGAA
>JAAURU010000283.1 GCA_012032075.1 Flavobacterium sp. | reverse complement strand
TCTACACGTTTACCCAATAAGTTTTGACGGAAACGACCTTGCTTACCTTTTAAAGAATCTGATAACGATTTTAAAGGTCTATTTGATTCCGTTTTAACAGCTGAAGCTTTTCTTGTATTATCAAATAATGAATCTACTGCTTCTTGAAGCATACGTTTTTCATTACGTAAAATTACTTCTGGTGCTTTGATTTCAACTAATCTTTTTAAACGATTATTACGGATGATAACTCTTCTGTACAGATCATTTAAATCGGAAGTTGCAAACGACCACCATCAAGTGGTACAAGAGGACGTAACTCAGGTGGAATAACTGGAATTACTTTTAAAATCATCCATTCTGGAAGATTCTCTCTATTAAAATTTGCTTCACGGAATGATTCAACTACGTTAAGACGTTTTAATGCTTCTGTTTTACGTTGTTTTGATGTTTCTGTATTTGCAGCATGACGTAAATCAAAAGATAAAGTATCTAAATCTATACGTGCTAATAAATCCATAATACATTCAGCACCCATTTTAGCGATGAATTTATTTGGATCATTATCATCTAAATATTGATTTTCCATTGGAAGTGTATCTAAAATATTCAAATACTCTTCTTCAGTTAAAAAATCTAATTTATTTAATGTTTCACCTTCAGGTCCTTTAGCAATACCTGTTTGAATTACCACATATCTTTCATAGTAGATAATCATATCTAATTTCTTAGAAGGTAATCCTAAGATATAACCTATTTTATTTGGCAAAGAACGAAAATACCAAATATGTGCAATTGGAACAACAAGATTAATGTGACCTACTCTATCTCTACGTACTTTTTTCTCTGTTACTTCAACACCACATCTATCACAAACAATTCCTTTGTAGCGTATTCTTTTATACTTTCCACAAGCACATTCATAATCTTTAACTGGACCGAAAATACGCTCACAGAAAAGACCATCTCTTTCTGGTTTGTGAGTACGATAGTTAATAGTTTCAGGCTTTAAAACCTCTCCTCTTGACTCTGCCAAGATAGATTCTGGTGAGGCTAAACCTATCGTAATTTTGTTAAACCTTTTAATTTGGTTCTTGTCTTTGTTACTATTTCTATTATTCATCATAGTTTTTACTATTGATTTATTTGCAATTAAAAAATTGATTTTGTTTTGTGCTAAAATTTACAAAACACTACCTCGAATTACTTCTCTAAACTTCCAAGCCATGTTGCGAAGTGCTAATTATATACTATATAAAAATCGGAACGGTTTACGGGTATAAATCTTAAAACTAATCTTAAAAAAGTTCTCAGTATTCAGTAGTAAGTACTCAGCTTTTTACTGATTACTTACTACTGAACACTGAATACTAAATAAATTATTCTTCTAAACGAATGTCTAATCCAAGACCTTTCAATTCATGCATTAATACATTGAATGATTCTGGTAATCCTGGTTCTGGCATTGTTTCTCCTTTTACGATTGCTTCGTAAGTTTTTGCTCTACCTATTACGTCATCTGATTTAACAGTTAAGATCTCTCTTAATGTACTAGATGCACCATAAGCTTCAAGAGCCCAAACCTCCATCTCTCCAAAACGTTGACCTCCAAATTGAGCTTTACCTCCTAATGGTTGCTGTGTAATTAAAGAGTATGGTCCAATAGAACGAGCATGCATTTTATCGTCAACCATATGTCCTAATTTCAACATATAAATCACACCAACTGTTGCTGGTTGATGAAAACGCTCTCCTGTTCCCCCATCATAAAGGTAAGTATGACCAAATCTAGGAATTCCTGCATCATCTGTAAGTTCATTGATTTGATCTAAAGATGCTCCATCAAAAATAGGTGTAGCAAACTTTCTACCTAAATTCATACCAGCCCAACCAAGAACTGTTTCATAAATTTGACCAATGTTCATACGTGAAGGTACTCCAAGAGGATTCAATACTATATCAACAGGTGTTCCGTCTTCCAAGAAAGGCATATCTTCATGACGAACGATTCTTGCCACAATACCTTTGTTACCGTGACGACCTGCCATTTTATCACCAACTTTAAGTTTACGCTTTTTAGCAATATAAACTTTTGCTAGTTTTAAAATTCCAGCTGGTAATTCATCCCCTACAGTAATTGTAAATTTCTCTCTTCTTAACCAACCTTGTAAGTCATTTAACTTAATCTTATAGTTATGAACTAAATCATTCACTAATTTATTAGTTGCATCGTCAGTAGTCCATTGTCCTTTAGTTAAGTGAGCAAAATCCTCAACTGATTGTAACATTTTTTTAGTGAATTTTTTACCTTTTGGTAATACTTCTTCACCTAAATCATTCATAACTCCTTGAGAAGTTTTACCATCAATAATTACAAATAATTTCTCAATTAACTTATCTTTAAATCATTGAATTTAACTTCAAACTCAATGTCAAGTTTATCGATATCTTCTTTATCTTTAGAACGCTTACGTTTATCTTTAACCGCTTTAGCAAATAATTTTTTATCTAAAACAACACCATGCAATGATGGAGAAGCTTTTAAAGATGCATCTTTAACATCTCCAGCTTTGTCACCAAAGATAGCACGTAATAATTTTTCTTCTGGAGTAGGATCTGACTCTCCTTTTGGAGTAATTTTACCAATAAGAATATCACCAGGTTTCACCTCGGCACCAATTCTTATCATTCCATTTTCATCCAAATCTTTAGTTGCTTCTTCAGAAACATTAGGAATATCATTAGTTAATTCTTCATTACCTAATTTTGTATCTCTAACTTCTAACGAATAATCATCAATATGAATTGAAGTAAAAATATCATCACGAACCACTTTTTCAGAAATTACAATTGCATCCTCAAAATTATACCCTTTCCAAGGCATGAAAGCTACTTTTAAGTTTCTACCTAAAGCAAGCTCACCATTTTGAGTAGCATATCCTTCACAAAGTACTTGTCCCTTATACACTTTATCACCTTTTTTAACAATAGGTTTTAAGTTAATAGATGTACTTTGATTTGTTTTTCTAAATTTAATTAATTGATATGTTTTTTCATCTTCATCAAAACTAACCATTCTTTCTTCTTCAGTTCTATCATATTTAATGGTTATCTTGTTAGCATCTACATAAGTTACAATTCCATCACCTTCAGCATTAATAAGAACTCTTGAATCAGAAGCAACTTGTCTTTCTAAACCAGTTCCTACAATAGGAGCTTCAGGACGTAATAATGGTACAGCTTGACGCATCATGTTTGAACCCATTAAAGCACGGTTCGCATCATCATGCTCCAAGAAAGGAATCAATGATGCTGAAATAGAAGCAATTTGATTTGGAGCTACATCAGTATAATGAACAACATTTGGTTCAACTACTGGAAAATCACCCTCTTCACGAGCAATAACTTTTTCAGCAGTAATTTTACCTTTAACATCCATTTCAATATTTGCTTGCGCTATCATTTTACCTTCTTCTTCTTCAGCGCTAAGATAAATTGGTTCAGAAACTAAATCTACTACTCCATTAGTAACTTCTCTATAAGGAGTTTCAATGAATCCCATTCCATTAACTTTAGCATAAACACCTAGTGAAGAAATCAAACCAATATTTGGTCCTTCAGGAGTTTCAATGGGACATAAACGTCCATAATGAGTATAGTGAACGTCACGAACCTCAAAACCAGCTCTTTCTCTAGATAAACCACCAGGTCCAAGGGCAGATAAACGACGTTTGTGTGTAATCTCTGCTAATGGATTCGTTTGATCCATAAATTGAGATAACTGATTTGTTCCAAAGAAAGAGTTGATTACAGATGATAATGTTTTAGCATTAATTAAATCTATAGGTGTAAACACCTCGTTATCTCTAACGTTCATTCTTTCTCTAATAGTTCTAGCCATACGAGCTAAACCAACTCCAAATTGAGAAGATAATTGTTCACCAACTGTTCTTACACGACGATTAGATAAGTGATCAATATCATCAATCTCTGCTTTAGAGTTAATTAATTCAATCAAATATTTAACAATAGTTATGATATCTTCCTTAGTTAAGACTTGCTTTTCCATTGGGATATCTAACCCTAATTTTTTATTCATTCTATAACGACCAACTTCACCTAAGTTATAACGTTGATCTGAGAAGAATAATTTATCTATAATACCACGAGCCGTTTCCTCATCTGGTGGTTCTGCGTTACGTAATTGTCTATAAATATGTTCAACAGCCTCTTTTTCAGAATTTGTTGGATCTTTTTGTAATGTATTGTGAATAATTGTATAATCAGCTGCATTATTATCTTCTTTATGTAAAAGAATTAATTTTACATCAGCTTCAATAATTTCTTCAACATTATCTTTATCTAAAATAGTATCACGATCTAAGATAATCTCATTACGTTCAATAGATACTACTTCACCAGTATCTTCATCTACGAAATCTTCATGCCATGTATTTAATACACGTGCAGCAAGTCTTCTTCCAATGTATTTCTTAATTCCAGTTTTAGATACTTTAATCTCTTCAGCAAGATCAAAAATCTCTAAAATGTCCTTATCTCTTTCAAATCCAATAGCTCTGAACAAAGTAGTAACAGGTAATTTTTTCTTTCTATCAATATATGCATACATTACACTATTGATATCAGTTGCAAATTCTATCCAAGATCCTTTGAAAGGAATAATTCTTGCAGAATATAACTTAGTCCCATTTGCATGGAAAGATTGTCCAAAGAAAACACCTGGAGATCTGTGTAATTGAGAGACAACTACACGTTCAGCCCCATTGATTACAAATGTACCACTAGGAGTCATATAAGGAATAGTACCAAGATATACATCTTGAACTATAGTTTCAAAATCTTCATGTTCAGGATCTGTGCAATACAATTTAAGTCTAGCTTTCAAAGGCACACTATATGTTAAACCTCTATCAATACATTCTTCAATTGTGTACCTTGGTGGGTCTATAAAGTAATCTAGAAATTCTAAAACGAATTGATTTCTCGTATCCGTAATTGGGAAATTTTCCATGAAGGTGTTATATAGACCTTCTTTGCCTCTTTCATCAGATTTTGTTTCTAATTGAAAAAAATCTTTGAAAAGATTTTTACCTGTATATCTAGGAAATCTGGATAATTAGGTATGTTTTTTGTAGAAGCAAAATTGATTCTTTCTGTCTGATTACCAATCATTTAATGAACAAAA
>JAAURU010000282.1 GCA_012032075.1 Flavobacterium sp. | reverse complement strand
TTAAATACTTCAGAATAATCATACTTGAGAAAAAGAAAAAATTGAAAAGAATAATAAAAGGAAAAGTAATTTTTTTTTCATAAAAAAAGTAGGTTAATGTATAATAATTTTAATTTTTATCTTCTAAAAGTGGGACAAAACGAAATTCTCCAAACTCATGTTTCTCAAACTGTGATTCATTTTTACGAATTAACATAGTCATAATTTGGTTTTCTTCACCTAATGGAATAACCAATTTACCTCCTATTTTCAATTGAGCCATTAAAGGTTGTGGAATAAAAGGAGCTCCAGCAGTTACAATAATACTATCAAAAGGAGCATATTGAGGCAAACCTTTGTAACCATCACCAAAAGAAAGATGCTTCGGTCTTATGCCTAATTTTGGTAATAATAAAGAAGTGGTTTTAAAAAGTTCATTCTGCCTTTCTACTGAATATACTTTGGCACCAATTAAACATAAAACAGCGGTTTGGTAACCACTTCCAGTTCCAATTTCTAGAACTTTATGATCTTTCATCACCTCTAATAATTGACTTTGAAATGCAACTGTATAAGGCTGTGAAATAGTTTGTCCAGCTCCTATAGGAAAAGCCTTGTCTTGATAAGCAAAATCTTCAAAACTTGAATTTAAGAATAAATGACGTGGAATTTTTTTAATGGCATCTAGCACATTTTTATCACTAATACCTTTTTCTTCTAATACTTTAGCAAGTTGATTTCTAAGTCCTTGATGTTTTGATGTATCTTTCAATTTATAGGCTATTAGTTTTGGCAAAAATAGCAGTAAAAAATGCAATAAACAAATACAATCTCTAAGTTTCGAGACAAAAAAATACTTCTTACAATCCAAAAAACTACAAACAAATATGTATTTTTGTTGAAAATACTTTATTATGTTAAAAGTTGGTGTTCTAGGTGCTGGTCATTTAGGAAAAATACATTTACGATTACTCAATCAATCTTCAAAATATGAACTAGTTGGTTTTTTCGATCCTTTCGAAGAAAATGCCACTAAAATAACAAAAGAATTTGGTTACAAAAACTTCAATTCTATTTCAGCATTAATACAAGCAGTTGATGTAATTGATATTGTTACTCCTACTCTTTCCCATTACGATTGTGCTTTTGAAGCGATTCAGTCTGGAAAACATGTTTTTTAGAAAAACCAATATCAAATACGGTTAAAGAAGCAGAAGAAATTATAGCTTTGGCAAAAAAACACAATGTAAAAGGACAAGTAGGTCATGTAGAACGATTTAATCCTGCTTTTAAAGCGGTGAAAGATAAAATTGAAAATCCGATGTTTATTGAAACGCATCGCTTAGCGGAATTCAATCCAAGAGGAACTGATGTTCCAGTTGTGCTAGACTTAATGATTCATGATATTGATGCTATTTTAAGTGTGGTAAAATCGAAAGTAAAATCAGTAAATGCTAGTGGTGTAGCTGTTATTTCAGATTCTCCTGATATTGCTAATGCAAGGATTGAATTTGAAAATGGTTGTGTGGCTAATATTACTTCCAGTCGTATTTCGATGAAAAATATGCGTAAATCGCGTTTCTTTCAGAAGGATGCTTACATCTCAGTTGACTATTTAGAAAAGATTTGTGAAGTAGTAAAAATGAAAGATGCTCCAGAAGTTCCTGGTGATTTTGACATGATTTTACAAAATGCTGAAGGTGTAAAAAAACAAATCTATTTTGACAATCCACAAGTAGATACAAATAATGCTATTTTAGAAGAATTAGAAACTTTTGCAGATGCTATCAATAACAACTCTACTCCTATTGTAACACTGGAAGATGGAACGGAAGCATTACGTGTTGCTTATATGATTATTGAATCAATGGAAAGAAAATAGATGGATAAAACAAAAAGCAATATAATTAATAACATCATAAGTATTAATAATTTATATACTTTTAGTTTCATTACTTTCTGTAAAAAATTTTGTTACTGATGCAATGTTTTTTGTTGGCTTCATAACTATTATAATTAGTACGTTTTTATTTTTATTAAAAATTAATTTAGATAGATTTAAACTTTTCATCTGAGTAATTTATTTATTTTTTTTGCTTCTCTACTCTTACTTTTATTATGTAGAAAGTGTTTCATCATTTAAAAATCATAATAGCACAATTTTATATCATTTAAAATAAATGTTAGCCAATACAAATTTTATACTTGAAATTAAAAATCTCATTGCTTCTGCAAGAGAAACTGCGATTCGTTCAGTAGATTTTCAACGAACGGTTTTATATTGGCACATAGGAGAACGTATTTTCAATGAAGAACAAGATGGAAAAGAAAGAGCAAATTATGGTGAGTATCTAATTAAGTATCTTTCAGAGCAACTACAACCCGAATTTGGAAGTGGATTTTCTGCAAGGCAATTAGAATTAATGCGACAATTTTTTAGGACTTTCCCAATTGCGAACTCACTGCGTTCGCAATTGAGTTGGACACATTACAAAATACTATTACGTATTGATAACGAAGACCAAAGAGAGTATTACATAGCAGAAACTGTAAAAAACAACTGGTCTGTTCGTCAAATGGAAAGACAAATTAACAGTCAGCTTTTTGAACGATTGTTATTAAGTAATGACAAAGAAAGTGTTTTAGCTGTTGCAAGAAACGAAATAATACCTAGCAATCCTAATGAAATTATAAAAGACCCTATGATTCTTGAATTTTTAGGATTAAAAAGAGAATCGGCTTATTATGAAAAAGATTTAGAGCAAGCTATAATAACTCATTTACAAGACTTCTTATTAGAACTTGGCAATGGTTTTTCATTTGTCGCACGTCAAAAAGAATACATTTAGAAGGAGATTGAGTTTTTTGTTGACTTAGTTTTCTATAATAGAATATTACAATGTTTCGTCTTACTTTGAAATTAAATTAATAAATTAACTCATGAAGATTTAGGACAACTTCAAATGTATGTTAATTATTTTGACAGAGTTGAAAAACTAGAATTTGAAAACCAACTATCGGAATCTTACTTTGTGCCGATAAAAATAACGCAGTTGTAAAATTTTCATTACCAGAAAATAA
The DNA here is from genome assembly GCA_012032075.1 of Flavobacterium sp. GTDB lineage: Bacteria > Bacteroidota > Bacteroidia > Flavobacteriales > Flavobacteriaceae > Flavobacterium. The sequence goes on along the minus strand of JAAURU010000282.1, from coordinate 2,155 downwards.
CAAAACAATTTTAGCAAGCCAATATAAATTAATACTTCCTACTGAAGAACAACTTTTGGAAGAAATTAGAAAAGAAATAGAAAACACAAATGATAAAACGTATGGATGAGAAACAAATAGAATTAGTTGTGAAATTATATAAGAATAAAATTGAATATAAAAATTTAGAAGAAATTGATAATATATTAAGGTGTGGAAATGCTCCGAATTGTCATTTTGATAATATTCAAGATTTTTATGACCATTATAATAAATTTTCTAATGCAAAAGAAAAATTAGATGAAACTATAATTCAAATGATATTAGATTATTTTACTGAAAAAGGTGATATAAAAAAATCTAGCGGTGGAAAAACTTACTCTAAAGTTAACAAACATACATTTATCAACTTACATGATGAAAAATTAATTTATACAGTTTTAGAAATCTATAATAAAACAAAACTCAATTAAAAAATGAAACAAATAGCAGTTATAGGAGCAGGAACAATGGGAAACGGAATCGCTCATACTTTTGCACAATCTGGATTTACAGTTAAATTAATAGATATTTCAGAAAAAGCCATTGAAAAAGGAATGCTAACTATAGCAAATAACCTAGAAAGAATGGTTGCCAAAGGAACTATCACAGAAGCGGATAAAATAAAAACTATTAGTAACATAATAACCTATACTGATGTAAAAGATGGTATTGTAGGTTGCGATTTAGTAGTCGAAGCTGCCACAGAAAATGTAGATTTAAAACTAAAAATTTTCAAGCAATTAAGTGACATTTGCGACCATAATGTTATTTTAGCTACTAATACTTCCTCAATTTCAATCACTCAAATTGCAGCACAAGTGGTTCATCCTGAAAGAGTCATAGGAATGCATTTTATGAATCCTGTGCCGGTGATGAGGCTTGTGGAGGTAATTCGCGGATACAGCACGAGTGATGAAGTCACGACTACCGTTATGGATGTATCCAAAAAACTTCAAAAGACACCCGTAGAGGTAAATGATTATCCTGGCTTCGTGGCGAATCGTATTCTTATGCCCATGATCAATGAAGCTGTTTACTCACTTTATGAAGGTGTTGCCGGAGTTGAGGAAATCGATACCGTTATGAAATTAGGAATGGCTCACCCTATGGGTCCATTGCAACTAGCCGATTTCATTGGACTGGATGTTTGTCTCTCCATTCTCAATGTATTGCATGCCGGTTTTGGAAATCCAAAATATGCGCCTTGTCCACTGCTTGTGAATATGGTGCAAGCGGGACATAAAGGTGTGAAGAGTGGCAATGGATTTTATCAGTACATAAAAGGAAATAAGGATTTAATTGTATCAACAAGATTTCGGAAATGATCCCCGATGACAGGTTTTTAAAATATTGGGAAAGTGCAAGATCCGATGGCGTTAATATTTACGCTTTAAACGAGCAGTAGTGTTTGGGGCTCTGTTCTGCATTTTCAAGGAAGTCGCTTATTTACTCGCATTCGGTAAGGGTAATTATTCCTTTAGAATCGATAATGTCATTTTGAATTTCCTGCTTATTTCGATCGTCATGTTCTTCTACAGGCGTTGGGAATGGAAACGAAACGAGAAGCGTTATTCGGCCTTCAAAGAAAAAGACAAGAGCTACTCCGCCCTCAGTGTTTCGGTTGGGTTTCATGCGTCACGCGCCTGAACTGTGAAAGTACTGTAGCACCCACAACACTAATCATTAGAATAACCGAAATAATATAAGGTGAGTAGTCTACTGGTATAGGGGTGGGATAAATAGCGTTGAGTAATTGATTCATCATCAACGCGCCAAAAGGGGCGCCAATCGCAAAGGCGATTAAAACTACAAAGACATAATCGCGGGTCATTAATCGGAAAATTGTAACCACGCTGGCTCCAAAGACTTTTCGCACACTAAACTCTTTCAACCGTCTGGTCAGGTTGTAGGAAACCAACCCATACAATCCCATAGCGGCCAAGAATATAGAAACACCTGCCACAAAAAACATAATCATGTTATTCGCCTTACTGTTTCGCACAAAAGCATCAAATACCTCGCTTTGAAACGAAACAGCTGTAGGTTCATCGGGTGCAATCTTCTTCCAGATATTTTTAACTCCCCTTCGGCAGCCATCAGTTTGCCGGGTTCGGCTTTTAAAACCATATACCTG
>JAAURU010000281.1 GCA_012032075.1 Flavobacterium sp. | reverse complement strand
AAAATTTAAATAAAGTATTACTATAATTATTAACAAATATAATGAAATTAATTTCATTTCATAACGAATAATAGCAAACACAATAGTGGCTATTATTAAAACCACAGTTAAAGCTAAAATAATTTGCTTAAAATTATAGCCTATATTTTCAAGTAAGTAAAGATTTAATTCATTCATTTTTATATAATTTAATATTAATAACCTTGTGTTTGTTCTATTATTTTCTTAATTGCTTTAATAGCAACTTGCGCTACTGAAACTGGCAATTTGGTAGGAATATTTGCTATTCCTAACTCACTTTTAATTGCTTGAACAGGGCTAATTTCTTGTTTAATTTCATTTAATCCTGTATGTTTCATTATAAATTGTTTTGCCTCATTTTTAGCAGTTCCACTTATCGCATTTATATTTTCTTTACTCTTTTGGTTATAAGCTTTAAATGTCTGCTCATTTGGTCTATCATATTCAAATTTAGAATCAAATACTTTTTCTGCTTTTTCGGCAAATTCTTTTCTATTAAATCCAACTTTAGCTCCGTTTTGCATTTTTGAATCAACCGCATTTGCCAAAGGAGAAAGTGAAATTTTATTTCGAGAATTTTTCATGGTTTTGTCATGTCTTGAAACAACAACATGAACATGATATTGATTACCACCTTTTAAGTTCCCCTCTTTAATTATTTCTTTAGAAAATTTATCCTTAATTAATTTCTCTTCTAAAGATTTAATTCTAGAAGTTTTAACGGATAGATCTAAATCTTTAGAAGAATTAATTTGCTTTATCTCGAGCAAAATATCTTTATTAAATTTAACCGACTTATCAGTATGTTTATACGCTCTATTATTTTCAACTTTACCGTACCACAATAAATCTTTTTCTTCCAATGGACGTTTAGATAAATCAAAACCTTTTGATTTTGCTAAGTCTTGATAAATTTTATCCTTAGCATTTCCAAACTCTTTTTCAACTGCATTTTCAAATGATTTTGTTTTCTTTTCATTTAATAAATGTTCAGAAATTAAATATTTATTACCTACTATTTTTAAATCTTTTTCATTAATAGACAATTTTAACTTTTCAGAAAATCTAGAATCTTTTAATTCAAATTCAAAAACTGTAACATCTTCTTTGTTTAAAACAACACTTTTTTTATCTGAAAAATTATAATCAACTTCTACGAAATTATTTTTAGCAATTACTTCTTTTTCTTTTTCCTCGTATAGATTTTTTGGCATTTTAAAAGATTCATCTTTTTGTAAATGCAAAGTTGATTTTGGAACAAAAACATTTGCTTTTCCTTTCTCTTTTAAATCGATTTCAATTATTAAAGATTTTCCCTTATCTTCAATTATTTTAACATTATTTAAAGTTACATAATCCTTATTTTCAGAAACACTTTTAACTTTTTTATCATTCAGTATTATATTATTTTCTTCCAGATATTTAGCATATAATTTTTCAGTAGTTTCTTTTAGTTGTTTGTTTTCAGCATCACTTGGTAACTTACTTTCATCAACAAATATTTCACGATTAAAACTTTTTGCATACTCTGTCATTATATCTTTAGTATATAATTTCAACTGCATTTTCATTAACTCATTTTTTTGTTCATTGAAATATAAATTTTGTAATTTATCTACTTCATCTTCACGAATACCTCGCTTATTTAATTCTTGAATTGCAATATTCTCCATGTGCTTTAATTCATAAAAACTTGGCGATACATTCATCATATAATAATTACTAGAAGATAATTTTTGACTTCCTCTATTGTTATCTAATTCGTTAATAATATCAGTAGTACTTATTTCATTTTCTGAATTAACTGAATCATATTCTGAATTAAAAAAGTATTCTATTTTTTTGACTTCATCAGTATTATTTTTAATTTGATTTTCTTTATCTAAATATTCAATCAAATTTGAGCAAGATGTACTACTTTTAGAATTATGAGCTGTATAACTAATATGCATATTATGGTATTAAATAAAATAATTCTTCTGCTTCACTAACTGTTAAATTAATGTAAGGACGATTAGAATTTTCAAATTTTTCAACTCTCATACTTTCATTCAATTTTTTTAAACATCTATGATATTCTAACTTCTCAGTCTCTAATGATTTAATTAAATCATCTTTTAATTTGTTATCACTTTCTAAAATTTTAATTTTAGAATTTAAATCTAATAATTCTTTAGAAGTATCTTTTAACGAATTAATTATTTCATTATTAGATTTATCATTACTGGATTGAACATTCGATTTATGAATATCAATTAATTTTATATTTGATGGCTTAAAATAATCAATTTCAAATCGTCTTTCAATTTTAATTACTCTCTCAATATTATCATTATTATTTTCAATTACCTTTTCAAAACTATGTATCATTTCTTTTTTAAATTCAAGAAGAGTTTGTGAAAAATTTTCACTTAATAAATCTCTAGGATTAACCTTATTATTCTTAAAAAAAAGACTACAAGTCTCAACGGCAATACTAAAATTTGTAAAATTATAAGCTTCTTTAAGCCAATCTAAGCCATCTTTGGCTTCATCTGTTAATCTAATTGTTTTACTCATTTGTATGCTTTTAAATATGCGCCAAATATATTATAAATAAGGCAATTAACCTATAAATAATAAAAATTAACTACATATATACATACAATAAAAAATAAACAAAAAATAAAACATTGAAAATCAGTACTTTATATTAGAACTATCGCTTTTGCGTTGTTCCCTCTTGCTTCGTATAGCATTCAGGACAAATATTGATAAAATCAAAAATATCAACTATCAAATATAATTAAGTAAAATCATAAAAAGTAAAATCATAAAAAGAAAAAATAAATAGAATATTTATTTGTATATTTGAAAAAATTAAAATTAATAATTATGGAATCAGGAAAAAAAATCAATTTAGAAGAAGCAATAAAAAAACATCAATTAATATATTTTTAGTTGCAAAGGAAATTGAAAATAATAAAAATATTGAAAGCCCAGAAGCAAAAAAATAATTGATAAATTAAACAAAATTGATAAAGATTTATTAAAAAGTTTTAACATTAAATTATCAAATAAGCAAAAAAATGACGCTTACGATTTAATAGAGTTATTCAAAAAATAAAAAAAAACCACTTAAAAAGTGGTTTTTTTATTTATAATTTATTCAGATTTAACTTCATTAATTATTGAATAATCTCTTAAACTTAAATTACTATCGTATTCTTTTTTTGAATACTCTAAACAGTCTTTCAATATTTCTTCTTCTATTTTATTCCATAACCAAATCGGAATTTTTATTTCATTATCTTCAATGTCAGTTGGAGAAATAAATTTTTTAGAAATAAAAGAAAATTTTGTAAATTCTCTTTTTTCACTATCATTTACTTCAATATTAATAAAAAACTTATAAACATTGTCGTTATAATCTTCAATAGTTTCATTTGTACAAAGTATAATATTTTTATCATTGTTTGCCCTATATTCTTGAAAAGACTTAATTGCATCATCAATATTAGTTTGTGTAATTTCAAAACTATTACCATCTGGAGAAAACAAAACTTTTTTCTTTTGAAACCATAAATTATTTCCATCAATTTTAACTGAAATAGCTTTTTCAGTTTCTTTTAAAACATCTTCTTTTTTAAAATTCATAATATTTATTATTAATTAAACTATTCTATTTGAAATTTAATATTTATTAATCCTAATGAGTAAGTTAATTTCATTAAATTATTTGGAAATCCTGTCACTTTTCCAAAGTATTCATTATTATTATTCTGTCTTTTTTTTTCTTGAATTACATATCCACAAAAAAACTTTTTACAAGATTCTTTAAATATTAAAATATCTAATTTATTAAAATTAATTTGTACACTTACTTCCATATTATATAATTTTATTACAATAAATACATTTATCTTCTAATCTAAAAACTAAATCTTTATTTAAAGGGTTAGCACAAATACATCTTCTTTTTTTAAAAAAGAAAAAAATTATTTTGTTTTTTATAAAAAAAATTATTTTCATTTTAATTTATTTATTTTGTTAATGTAAATATAAACTAATTATACTATATATAAAAATAAATTGGATAGATAATTTAAATATATTTAATAAAATCTATATTTGATTTTTCAATATTTTTAATCATCCAATTATAAGCTATTTCATAAGATGAAAACTCTTTTCTTGTTTTTCTAAAATTATTTTTTGAATCAAGAAATTCAATATAACAATCCATATAATTATATTTTTTATTAATGATAAGATATCCAATGTTTTTCACTTCCATTCCATAAAGTTGCTCTTTGACATTCAGTAATATTTATTGCACCGTATTTAGTAATTTTTCGTTTTAAAGGTTTTCCAATTAAAGCACTTATATTTGGTGTACAAGTTCCTGAATCTTGACTTTCTATATATTTCCTGTTTTGTGCAATTTCTTGAACAATAATAAAACTATTCTTTCTTTCTAATACAATATAAAATTCAACATTAGTTTGTTCATAACCCCAACATGTATTTAAGATAGAATCTTTTTTTATTGATTGAATTTCATTTTGAATTTCTTGTAATCTTTTTAAATTTGAGTCATAAGAAATTTTAATATATTTTTTTCTTTCTTCAATATATTTTTCTAATTTATCAACAGTTTTAAAACTATAATGATGATATGGTTTAAATCCAGTACTTAAAAAAATTGCTACTGCATAAGAATTAAATTCTTCATAAGTAAATATAATGTTATCACAAAATATTTCTTTATTTGCTTTTTTAACATCGCTAAAATAATTTAAACTTTTCTCTCTTTTTGTCATGATTTTAATTCTATAATTATTACCTTTTTTACTACTGTAAAGATAAACTAATTATATTATATATACAAATTATTTATATAGTATTTTGTAATTATTTTAAACGTTTTTTCAAGTCAATTATATCTTTTGTTAGATTTAGATTTGAGCCTTTAAAGAGAGCGCTTATACTTTCTCGCAACGACTGTTATTTTTTCGTTTATTATATCTTCCGTTGAGTTTGAGTTTTCGCCTTTAAAACTGAACCTTTTATTAAAAATCTATTTTAATAAGCAATGGGAACAAGTTTAAATTTAGTATTCTTAGCTTCTTGTAGGAACGGAAAGAAGCTTTAGAATACTTTTTAAGGCTTGTTGCAAAATTGTGTTTAAAATCGATTTTATGACCTTTGTTTAGTTTTACTGGGCAAAACGAT
>JAAURU010000280.1 GCA_012032075.1 Flavobacterium sp. | reverse complement strand
TGCAGAGTTAGCTTTATTATTTATTCCTGTACCAATAAAAGCCAAATATTTCGTTCCTGGATTATTAGCAATTGATTTGTTTTTAGGATTAAAAGGAAATTCATTATTTGGTGGTGGAGGAACAGGAGTTGCTCACTTTGCCCATCTTGGTGGAGCTTTAATTGGATTTATAATGATGTGGTATTGGAAAAAAAATCAGTTTAATAATAATCGTTGGGATAGATAATTTTATTATGAATATACTAGAAGATTTAAAATTACAGTATAAAACGGGTGGTATTGTTCAAAAGTTAATTTTTTGGAACATAGGTGTGTTTTTATTGTCCCTTATTTTTTTCTATTCTTTTTCAACAAGACAATTTAATTACCCTACTTGGTTAGGTTTATATTCAAACTTTACTAATGTTATAACTAAACCATGGACAGTTATAAGTTACATGTTCTTACATGGTGGTTTTTTTCATTTAATTTTTAATTTATTAATATTACATTTCTCAGGAAGGTTGTTTGTTACTTATTTTACCGAAAGACAATTATTTGGACTTTATATTTTAGGAGGAATATTTGCAGGATTAGTATTTGTTATTTCATTTAATTTATTAGCTAAGGAATCTTATTTAGTAGGAGCAAGTGGTTCAATTTGGGCAATTCTTATGGCTACAGCTACTTATGCTCCTTATTTGTTGTTACGAATACCTTTAATAGGCTCTGCAAAATTATGGCAAGTGGTGGCAGTCATTCTGTTACTGGGAATTCTTTCGTCACCTTTTCAAAACATTGGTGGACATTTAGCGCATTTAGGAGGTGCTTTTTTTGGCTTTTTATACATAAAATTACTTCAAAATGGAACTGATTTATCAAAAGGAATTTCAAAGATTCAAGTTTTTTTTGAAGGTTGTTTACACCAAAGAAAAAAACTCCTTTTAAAAAAGTACATAGAAATCCAGTAAAATCTACTACATTTACAAATCAATCGAAAGATATTAACCAGAAAAAGATTGATGATATTCTAGATAAAATAGGTCAATCAGGTTACGATAGTTTAAGTAAAGAAGAAAAAGAGTTTTTATTTAAAGCAGGAAAGTAATTGGAAAAAGAATCAATAATAAGTAGGATAGCGTTTTTTGTTAATAAAGTTTTGGCTTTATTAACATTCCTAGCTTATCTATTACCTTTTCTCGCTCCTAAGTTATTTCCTTTTTTTAGTGTACTTACATTATTATTACCTTTAATCTTAATTTTAAATGCTATTTTCTTTGTAATATGGTTATTACAATTAAAAAAGAAAATGTTTTTATCGGGATTTGTATTACTTATTGGTATAACATTTATTAATAAATTATATCGTTTTACAGAAACTAAAAAAGAAGTTGTTTCAACCGATTTTACCTTAATGAGTTATAATGTTCGTTTGTTTAATAAATATGAATGGTTACCTAATAAAAAGGTGGCTGATGAAATTTCGAGCGTTGTAAAATCCTATAATCCAGATATTTTGTGTTTTCAGGAATATAGCCCAAATGAAGCCGTGAACTTAGAGAATTTTTCTTTCAAAGCAATAGAACTAGAAGGGCATAAAAATAAATATGGCCAAGCAATATTTTCAAAATTTGAAATTATTAATACAGGTAAAATTAAATTTCCAAATTCTAATAATAACGTCATTTTTGCTGATATTGTAAAGTTTAAAGATACAATTAGAGTTTATAGTATGCATTTGCAATCGGTAAAGATTAGTACTGATATTCATGAGAAATTAGATGAAAGTAAATCTAAATTTATTTTTAAACGTATAAGTGAAGCCTTTAAGCAACAACAATTACAATCTGAATTGATAAAAAAGCATTATGAAAATTGTACTTACCCAAAAATTGTTTGTGGAGATATGAATAATAGTGCATTTTCTTATGTATATAGAAATATTAGAGGAGAAATGAATGATGCTTTTCAAGAAGCTGGTTCTGGATTTGGAAAATCATATAATTTTAAATATTACCCAGCAAGAATAGATTATATTTTTACAGAAAAAACTTTTGATGTGAAAGAATTTATAACTGATAATCAGGTTAAATTAAGTGATCATTTCCCAATTATAACAAGATTAAATATTGAAAAAAGGTAAATAAAAGCAGACAAAAAAGGTAGTGTTATAAGTGCTGTCTCGATAAATAATCTTTAGCATATCTTCCTTCATTAAATATTAAATCTAAGATGCTTAAATTTGGAATAAAACCAAATTTTTCACTAAAAACTTGCGTATAATTTTCATTTTTAAAGGTATCATTTTTTCCATCTGATAAATATCTTAAATCTTTAAACGATGGGGTTTCATGAAAGTATTCTTCAGTTTTTGAATAAGGTAACGCAATTCCTAAGCACTTATTTATGATTTCATAAATTTGAAAATTCAAATCCATCAAAAATGCTTGCTTTTTTCAAAAATAGGGATAAAATCGTCTTCAAAATATTCAAAAAAGGAGATGTTCTATAAGCAGCTTCTAATGATTTAAAATGATTTTTTGCCAATTAAAAGCATTTTCAATTTTAATGTCTTTATATTTCTGACGCTCAGATTTACTGTGTTTTATTGGGATATTTAATAGTTGAATGCCATTTGGACTGTAAATGTACATTCTATTACGATTAGTTTGTTTTTGAAAATTATCTTCCATCTCAAAAGTAATTGTTGCTGCTTGTAGTAATGCAGTATAGGTGCTAATTGAAGGAAAATAATTTGGATGAAGTAAGATATTCATTTATTCTATTGTAATTTTTAAGTTTAAGAATTAAAAAGTTTAAAGATTTAAATTACTCAACTTTTAAACCTCTAAACTTTTAAACTCAAAATCTAACTCTTAAAGATTCTCTTTAGCATTCTTTTTCTTTTCCAAAAATAGTCACCCACAAAATAGATGCCAAGTAGGATTAAGAAATATTTAAAATAGGATTGTGGCTGACCTGTTCCGCTTACTGTTGTGAATAGTCTTTCCCAACGAATCTTATTAATTCCTTTTCCATTACTATTCCAACTCATCCATATAAATATAGGTTTACCTACTATGTGATCTGCTGGTGTATAACCAAAATAACGTGCATCTAAGGAATTATGACGATTGTCACCCATCATCCAGTAATAATCTTGTTTGAATGTGTAAGAAGTAACAACTTTTCCATTAATTCTAATTTCATCTCCATTCACATCTAATTTGTTTCCTTCATATTCATTGATTATTTTTTTGTAAAAAGGTAACGTCTTTCTATTCAGAGCCACTGTTTTACCAGCTTCTGGTAAATAAATAGGGCCAAAATTATCTTTATTCCAATCGTTTGTTACAGATGGTTTCCCATCTTGATAGTCTGGAAAAATACCATCTTCAACAACTTTATTTATAATTCGAACAACAGAATCAATACTGGTGTGATTTTTTACTTTTTTAGCATTTTCAAAAGTTAAAGTAGCTTCCTTTTCAAAATCATTCACTTCGGTTATTGAGATACTATATTTTGAAATAATATTGCTTGGAATCCCTGATGCGTCTGTTATAAGTGTTACAGAACCATCTTCATTTCTGAAGGAACCTCTAATATAAGGGGATAATGCATTTGCTTGATTTTCATTATAAATTGTAGCAATAAATTTTCTAGAAAACTCTGTTGATCCAGATTCTAAAAGAATTGATGATTCAACACCATTTTTGAATAAACTTTAAAATTATATTGCGGTTTAGCTCTATCTGGCAATATCGATTCTTTTCCATTAATGTAAATGATTCCATCTTTAATTTCTAAACTATCTCCAGGAATAGCTACACAACGTTTTACATAATTGGTTTTCTTATCAATTGGTTTGTCATAACGCTTGTCTGCTGTTTTATACATGTGATACAAAGTGTCTGTTGGCCAGTTAAATACTACTATATCATTACGTTCTATTTCTTGTAATTTGGGTAATCTAAAATAAGGTAATTGAGGAAAAGTGTTGTAAGATTTTACTTTAATTAGTGGTAAAGTATCATGAACCATAGGAGCTGCTAAGGTTGTCATAGGTGTTCTAGCACCGTATGTAAACTTACTTACAAAAAGAAAATCGCCTACTAATAAAGATTTTTCTAATGATGATGTTGGTATTACATAAGGTTGTATAAAATAGGTATGAACAAATGTGGCTACTATGATGGCAAATGCTAAAGATCCTAAAGTATCCATTGTTTTATTCGGTGCTTTTAAATCACGATTAGCAAAATAGGTTACTTCTTGTGTATAATTTACAAACATGATATAAAACCCTAATGTAGCAAAACCTAAAAGCATATCTTGAGTTGTTTTTTTACCAAATGTTCTCAGTGTTTCTATCCAAATAATGGAAAACATAAACAAATTGATTACAGGTATAAACAACAATAAAACCCACCAAGGAGGTCTGTTAATGATTTTCATTAAAACAATACCATTATAAATTGGTGTAAAGGCCTCCCAAGCTTTTCTTCCTGCTTTTACATACAATTTCCAAGTTCCTAAACCATGTATAACTTGTACTATTAAGATAAATAATAACCATCCTTGTATTGACATATTTTTGTTTTTTTTAGAGTAAAGAAAAAAGAGAATAGAAAATAGACTTAATCTAGTCCATTTTGAAACGACATTGTCATTCTCTGAAATTCTTCAATTTTGTTTTCTAATTTATTAAATGTTTCTTCGTTAATGTATTTTCTATGTTTAGCAACTAATAGTTGAGTTATCAATTCGAAAAATGAGCCTAATGAATAATCAATAAAATTACTGAAAGACTTTTTAGTTCTTGCTTATCCTTCTGCAATATTACTAGGAATTGATACAGAACATCTACTTACTTGAGAACTTAAATCATATATTTCATGCTTTGGGAAATCAAGTAAAATATCTGAAATATCATTTGCAATTTCAATTCCAAGTTGCCAAATCTTCAAATTTTTGTAATTATGACGCTTGTTTGCACTCATCTCTCTATTCTCTTTATTCTTTTTTCTATTCTCTTTGTTCTAAATTCCAAGCACATCTTTCATTGTAAATACTCCTTTTTTTCCTACTAACCATTCAGCCGCTACAACAGCACCTAAAGCAAAACCTTCTCTTGTGTGTGCAGTATGTTTAATTTCAATTTGATCCACTTCACTATCATAAAAAACACTATGTGTTCCTGGAATATTTTCAATACGTTTTGCTTCAATGTGAATTTCAGTGTTTTTTGGTTCTTCCAAAGTCCAATTAGTGTAATCGCTATTCTCGATAATTCC
>JAAURU010000279.1 GCA_012032075.1 Flavobacterium sp. | reverse complement strand
AATAATATTTGTTTTTTAGAAGATACTTCAACAGGGTCAGTATGATAAAACTGTATAAAAAACTCGTTTAGCATCCTAAACGAGTTTTTTTGTTTAACAAAAATATCATTATTACGCAACTAATTAAGAGTTTATGTATCTTTACTTAAACAAGTCATAAAATTAATGTAAAAAATCTTTTAAAAACAACAACAACATGAAAAAAAAATTACTTCTAAGCTTTTTAGTTTTTGGGTCTTTCATATACGCTCAAAACTACACTTTTACAACAACTACTGAGACTTATGCTGATTTAGTAGGAACAACATCAATAAACAATGGGGTGGTTTGGGATGAGGATGAATTTCTTATTACTTTGCCTTATGCAATAAATGTAAACGGTGTTTCTACAAATAGTTTAATTATTTATGATAGTTATATTTATAATAATACAACTTCAGATATTAAACAAATTATTACTCCTTATGGTACTGATTTTGCAGATAGAGGTTTAAATTCTGGTGCTTCACAATCTCCAATAAGTTATAAAATTGATGGAACAGTAGGTAATAGAATTGCAAAAATTGAATACAAAAATTGTGGAAGTTATTATGATATGAGTTTATCTATGTTTGTTAATTTCCAAATTTGGTTGTATGAAACAACAAACGTAATTGAATATCGATACGGACAAAGCTCAATTACTGATAGTTTTATGTTTTATGGCGGTGAATCTGGTGGAATAATTGGAATTACATCAGTGGATTATAATACAGATGATTTATCAAATACTCATTTATTATCTGGTAGTACATCTAATCCTAATATTGCAACTGCCAATATGATAACTTTTATAAATGGAACTCCAGCTCCTAATACAGTATATCGTTTTACACCAACAGGTACTTTAAGTACAAATACTTTTGAAAAAGATTTTGTTACTTTATATCCAAATCCAGTGAAAGAGGTTTTAAATTTTAATTCAAAAGAGAAATTAGAAATTCAATCTGTTGAGATTTATAATATGTTAGGTCAAGTAGTTATGGTTGTACCAAATACAACTACTTCAATTGATGTTTCTAGTTTAACTAAAGGGAATTACTTTGTAAAAGTAAATACTGAAAGGGTAGTGCAAATACTAAGTTTATAAAAGAGTAATCCTGACTATTTTATAATTAGTTACAAAACGACAATAAATAAAAAAACTTCCAAATTACAACGCTAATTATAAACTTTAAAATTTATAGGAAGCGTAATTTGGAAAGTTTTTTTAAATTTAAAACAGATTATAAACCTAATAATCTTTTCTTTAAAGTTCTATCAACAGCTTTCTCTTCTAGCCAGATTCCGAAAAGAGCTCTTCTAAAATCTAAACCATCAATTTCACCTGTTAATTTATCATTAATAAACACATAAGTCTTCAAATCTTCTTTAGAATAAACAAACTCTACATATCCTTTTTCGGTAACGGATTCAAAAAAGACATAAATTTATTTAATCGTTCTCTAATTAAACTAATATCTCCTTTATAAGATTTTTCAACACCTTCTTCAATAGCTTTAATTAGTTTTTCTCTAGTTACCAATGATGAAGTTACATACAAACGTGTAGCAATAGTTTCATCAGAATCTAAGATTTCATCAGGATTATTCGTTTTTTTAGTAAGATATAATGCTTGAACATATAAGTTAATCCACATTTTATCTCTAATTCCATAACCATTTAGATACAATTTGGTTTTTCCACCAGTATCTCTAACTTTAATAGTTTTTTTTATCTTGATTCCATCAACATCTAAATCATCTTGAGAAAATGTTGAGAAACTTACAAGAAAAGCTAGTAATAAAATAATTTTTTTCATAAACGTGAATAAGTTAATAATTTGGGTAAAACAAAAATAATAAAATTTAATTGAAATGTAAATAAATTTAAAAATATAAATTTTTTAATATTTATGAAATATAATTTATATCAATTATTGAATATAAAACAATTTCCATGCCAAAATAAAAAAATAGCCACTAAGTAAATCTAATGGCTATTTTTGTTGTATATAAAATTGAATTTAAAATTTACTTACCTTCACTTAACGTTTTCATTTCTTTTTCAATCATAGCATAAAATTGATCAATTTTTGGTAAAATGATAATTTTTAGTTCTTCTGTTTTTAGAACGGTTTGCTGGTGTGTCATTTTCAACTAAAGGGATATAAAAACTTCTTCCAGCAGGAATAAGTTGCTTAGGATCAACACCTAATTCGTTTTGTAAAACCCTTACTATTGAAGTAGATCTTTTAACCGATAAATCCCAGTTATCAAGTAAAACTGAATTTTTAATAGGTACATTATCAGTATGACCTTCAACCATGCATTCAAAATCTGGTTTGCTGTTTACAACTTTAGCAACTTTAGCTAAAACATTTTTAGCACCATCACTTACTTCATAACTTCCAGATTTAAACAATAAATTATCAGCAATAGAAATAAATACAACTCCTTTTTCTACATTTACATTAATATCTGGATCATTTAAACCTACTTCTTTTTTCAAACTAGTAACTAATGCTAATGTTACACTATCTTTTTTAGACAAGGCATCTTGTAAACGAGAAATTTTTAAATCTTTCTCTTTTAAACTTTCTAAAGATTTCTCAAGATTTTGAGCACCTTTTGTAGTCAAAACAGTCATCTCTTTAGTGCTGTTAATTAAATCAGCATTGTTTTTCTTTAAATATTCTAATTGTTCAGCAATAGAAGACTTTTCAGTTAAACAAGCATTTAATTTTACAGTAGCCGAATTTAACAAATCTTGAGTTTCTTTTTGTTTGGCTTCAAGCTCAGTAAACTTTTTCTTTGAAACACATGATGTTAGCATCAACGACACAGCTAACAAAGACAATACGATTTTTTCATGTTTTTTTTATATTTTAAATATTACACAAATATAGTTCTTTTAATTTTTAGCAAAAAATACACCAAATTCTAAAATATAGTTAATTAATGTTAAAATATTGTTGTAAAGTATTTCTTTCTTAAAATATAGTATTGATAAATAATTGAATAGGTTTTGCAATATTTTTTTAGGCAATGTTTTTTTCTTTTTTTATAAAATTTAGGCAAATACCAATAAAAATATAAATGGGCTTTAAAAACAGCAAAAAAATGACTTAAATTTTCCACTAATTAAAAAATTTAAATGCAGCAACTCCGTCTAAAATCAATCGAAAGAAAATAACTAAAATTAAACTCTTAGTAGGTACATTTTTTACCAACATAAATAATGAATTCCTAAAGTTTAAAAATGTCTTTTTAGGATTTGAAGTATTTAAAGTTGCACCTCCTAAATGATAAACAGTTGATAAACCACAATATTTTATTTCGATGTTAAGATTTAAAGCTCTCCAGCATAAATCAATCTCTTCTTGATGGGCAAAAAAATCTTCATCAAAACCATCTAAACTTTTATATACTTCGTTTCTAATAAAAAAACAAGCTCCTGATGCCCAAAACAATTCAACTATATCATTGTATTGTCCATTATCTTCTTCAATAGTATCAAAAATTCTTCCACGACAAAAAGGATAACCAAACTTATCAATGTAACCACCACCAGCTCCAGCATATTCAAAATGAGTTTTCTTTTTGAAATCTAATATTTTAGGTTGAATAATGGCTGTTTTAGGTTCTTTTTCCAATATATTTAGTATAGGTTGTAACCAATTTTGAGTTATTTCAATGT
Organism: Flavobacterium sp.; assembly: GCA_012032075.1. Lineage (GTDB taxonomy): Bacteria > Bacteroidota > Bacteroidia > Flavobacteriales > Flavobacteriaceae > Flavobacterium. The sequence goes on along the minus strand of JAAURU010000279.1, from coordinate 1,592 downwards.
CACTATTTACTAAGGCAAGATAAGGTTCAGTTATAGTTTTCAAACCTTCATTATAACCTTTGGCAAAACCATAATTACCATCGTTTTCAACTATTTGGACTGATGGAAATTCTTTTTTTAAAACAGAAACTGATGCATCAGTTGAAGCATTATCAATAACATAAATATTGGCTTCTTGAGAAAATTGAATAACCGAAGGTAAAAATTGCCTTAAAAGCGTAACTCCATTCCAATTTAATATAACTACTGCTATTTTTTTCATTACGATTTTAGAATTTCATTTTTCATATTAAATCGCTCAATAGAGAAAGAATTGGATACAAAATTTGCTATATCTAATAATAATAAAGCCTTTTCTTTTAGCTTTAATTTTTGCTCAATTGTATATCTTTTATTTTGAAAACTCAATTGAAAAAATAATTTAGACAAGGTTTCTATATGATTCTCCTTTAATTTCAAATTAAGAACTCGAATTTTAAAATCATCATCAGAAAGTAAAACTAATTCTTCAATAGAAATTTTAAAATTGGTTAGAAAATCATTTTCTATTGATGTTATTGTTTCTATCTCATTATTTTTACCATTCTCTTTTATTAAGAAAGACAACATCCTTTTAAGTGAGTTGCCTAATTGTTCAATTATAGATTCTATATAATCTCTTTGCTCCATTTTTATAGTGCTAATGATGGTAATTCTTTTAAAAACAAATACTTTTCATTTTCAAAATCCATTTGGCAAAAGTAATGATTTAGTCCATTGGTAACCATTAAATAATCGGCTTTTAAAACTAAATTATATTGTGCAATTTGGTCAAATGTTTCTTGAGCAATTTTAATTTCAGGAGCTTTACATTCCACTAATAAAAGTATTTCACCATTTGGTTTAAAAATCACAATATCATATCTTTTCTTAATATCATTTACTTTAACCAGTTTTTCAACATTAATATGCGATTTTGGATATTTTTTTTCCTGTAATAAATATTGAATCGTATTTTGACGAACCCATTCTTCTGGTGTTAAAACAATAAATTTTTTTCGTATTTCATCGAAAATATAGGGTTTATTTTCACTATTTTTGAACCGAAAGGAATAGGTTGGGAAATGTAATTTCTGCAAAGTTTATAGTTTATTGTTAATTGTTTTTAGTTTATGGCAAAAATAGAAAAATTTGAGGATTTAGAGATTTGGAATATTGCTAGAGATATTTGTCTTGATATTGAAATATTATTTGATACTACAAATTTAGGTAAAAGATATTCAATGAAAGACCAAATGGATAGAAGTTCAGGATCTATTATGGATAATATAGCAGAAGGTTTTGAAAGAAATGGAAATAGAGAGTTCATTAATTTTTGAGTTATTCGAAAGACTCTTGTGGTGAATTGAAATCACAACTTTACAGAGCTTATGATAAAAAACTAATTTCTAAGCAAGAATTTGAAAATACTTCTTATAAAATTGAGCTAGTAAAAAATAAAATAGGTGCTTTTATGAAATATTTGAATAATTCTGAGTTTAAAGGTTTAAAGTTCAACAACAATAAACAATAAACCAATAATAATAATAATAATAATGGACGAAAGTCATACA
>JAAURU010000278.1 GCA_012032075.1 Flavobacterium sp. | reverse complement strand
AATGGCATTCATTTATTTTAATTTTATACTTTTTTTAATTTTTTTCTTTCTGTGAAAACGCTTTTGAAAATTTTGCGTTAATTGCCACATTGTTGAAAAAACTAAGTCTTCATTTTCTCCAGAAAGTTTTGCATATTCATTACTCATAGTAGCAATCATTTCTTTTTTTGGTGTTAATCGAGAAAGATTTTTCATTCTAGTAACAAAATCCATTTCTGTATGAAAGTTCATTCTATTTAGATCTACCAAATAAAATTGATAAGTTCCATCATGATTGCTCTTTATCAAAGTATTCCCAGGAGAATGATCTTTAAATTCAATACCATTTTTATGCATTTGATACGTAAAATGAATAAACTGACGTAAAATAGTTTCACCATCTGGATAATTGGTTTGTACCAATTCCTTATAAGTTAAATCACAATTAATATGTTCGCAAACATAGTAACTATCATGTAAACCAATAAATGTTGCATTCTCTTTAAAAGCAATAGGTTTTGGAGTTCCAATACCTTTTTCTAACAGAATTGTAGCATATTCATAAGAACGTCTTGCTTTAGATTTTCTAAAATATTTATAGATAATTTGATTAATTAGTATTGGTTTACGGAAAGATTTAATGTTTAAAGTTAAATTCTCATCCACTTTGAACAACTTAATTATATTTCTTTTACCAGCTACAAATAATGTTCCTTGTGACTGAAAGTTATCTATACTACTAGTTATAATAGACTTGAGATTTGTGTATGTTGGAAAAATGCGTAACATCTTTTTTTTCAAAAATAAGGATAACCAATTAATTATTTGGAAACATATCTTATTTTTACTGAAATTTATTTCATGAACGTTTTTTTAGAATCACATAATATTAATAATAAGGCTGGTGGTCTTGGAACCTTTAATTATCAATTGATTAAAGCACTTTCAAAATTAGATTTAAAAACTTTAGATATTACCTTAAATGCAAAACATCCTGAAATATTAAAAAAAGAATTTGGCAATACTTTCAATTATTCAAAATACAGTAGCTTAGAACGTCATTTTTTGTTTCGAAAAAAGAAAAAATACCATGTTTGGCATAGTTTGAACCAAAATACTAAAGTGGAACCTTTTTTTAAACCTAAGAAATACATTTTAACAGTTCATGATGTTAATTTTGTTGAAGAAGTATCTAAAGATATGAATCACAAAGTCAATAAAAAATTCATTGCAAAATTAAAACGTGCAGATGTTATTACCTATATTTCTGAATTTGCCAAAAAACAAACACATCAGTATTTTGATGTTCCTAGTGTTCCTGAACATATCATTTACAATGGAAATCCTTCAGAAACTAAAATAGAAAATAACACTTTTAAACCTTCCTTCGAATTAAACAAACCTTTCTTTTATTCTATTGGTGATTTTATTCCTCGAAAAAATTTTCTATCTATTGTAAAAATGATGGAAAACATTGAAAATTATGTTTTGATACTTTCTGGAAATAAAGACAAAGAATACGGTCGTGAAATTGAAAATTACATTAAAGCAAATAAACTAGAAGAAAAAGTAATTTTAACAGGAAAAGTAAGTGATGAAGCCAAACAATATTATATGCAAAATTGTACCGCTTTTTTATTTCCATCAATAAGAGAAGGGTTTGGCTTACCTCCTATTGAAGCAATGAAATTTGACAAACCTGTTTTTTTATCTAACTTAACTTCATTACCTGAAATAGGTGGAGATGCTGCGTTTTATTGGGAAAACTTTAACCCTAATTATATGAAAGACTTTTTGTTTACCAATCTTGAAGCATTTAATACCAACAAACTATTCTATTTGGAAAAAATAAAAGCTAGAGCAAATTTCTTTTCTTGGGAAAAAGCAGCAAAAGAATATTTAGAATTATATAATAGCTAAAACAAAAATGTCCCAAACCTAAATTTGAGACATTTTATAAAATACTACTTTAAGTTTTTACTTTGACAAAGCCGCTTTTACTTGATCCGCTGCTTCTTGAAATTGAACCGCAGATAAAATTGGCATACCAGAATTATCGATTAATTCTTTTGCAATTTCAGCATTTGTACCTTGTAAACGTACTATAATAGGCACTTTAATTGCATCTCCCATATTTTTATAAGCATCTACAACACCTTGAGCTACTCTATCACAACGTACAATTCCACCAAAAATATTAATTAAGATTGCTTTTACAGCTGGATCTTTTAAAATAATACGGAAAGCAGTTTCAACACGTTTAGCATCAGCTGTTCCACCTACATCAAGGAAGTTAGCTGGTTCAAAACCTGCATATTTAATTAAATCCATAGTTGCCATTGCAAGACCAGCACCGTTTACCATACATCCTACAGTTCCGTCAAGGTCGACATAATTTAATCCTACTTCTTTAGCTTCCACTTCAATTGGATTTTCTTCACGAACATCACGTAAGTCTGCTAAATCTTTATGACGAAATAAAGCGTTATCATCTAAATCAACTTTAGCATCAACTGCAATAATTTTATCATCAGAGGTTTTTAAAACTGGATTAATTTCAAACATTGAAGCATCAGAACCGATGTATGCTTTGTATAATGAATCTACAAATTTCACCATTTCTTTAAAAGCATTTCCAGAAAGTCCTAAATTAAAAGCAATTCTTCTTGCTTGAAAACCTTGTAAACCAACAGATGGATCAATTTCTTCAGTAAAAATTAAATGAGGAGTGTGTTCTGCAACTTCTTCAATATCCATTCCTCCTTCAGTAGAATACATAATCATGTTTCTACCTCTACCTCTATTCAATAAAACCGACATATAAAATTCTGAAGTTTCACTTTCACCTGGATAATAAACATCCTCAGCAACTAAAACTTTGTGAACTCTTTTCCCCTGAGGAGGAGTTTGAGGTGTAATTAAATCCATACCAATAATTTGACCTGCAATTTCTGCCACTTGATCTAAATTTTTAGCTAACTTAACACCACCTCCTTTTCCACGCCCACCTGCATGGATTTGTGCTTTGATTACATGCCAACCTGTTCCTGTTTCAGCTGTTAACTGTTTTGCTTTAATTACAGCTTCTTCAGCATTATTAGCAACGTGACCACGCTGAATACGAACTCCGTAACTAGCTAATATTTCTTTACCTTGATATTCGTGTAAATTCATAATATAATGGGTTATTTCTTTTTAAAAAGTGCCACAAAAATAGGAAACTAATTTTTAATTGGCTAACATTTTTAGTATTATTTGGTTATTAAAATAGCAATATGAACATACTAGAAATATTGGGGAAAATAAAAAATGTTATATTTATAACTTATTGTTAATTATTGTTTAATTCGGCTGTATTTTTTAAATCGAACGAATAAATGTATTTAATTTGCATAAAAAGTTTAAAAAAATGAAAAGTCAAGATTTACTACAATTAGTTGAAACCTATGGTTCACCACTATATGTATATGATGCAAAGAAAATAGAATCACAATATAATAGATTAACAAGTGCTTTTTCAAAAGTAGAGCAGTTTAAAATTCATTATGCTGTAAAAGCTTTATCTAATATTTCTATTTTAAAGATTTTAAAGTCTTTAGGTTCAGAATTAGATACTGTTTCTATTGAAGAAGTACAATTAGGCTTACATGCTGGTTTTGAGCCTCATCAAATTATGTACACTCCAAATGGTGTATCTTTAGAAGAAATAGAAAAAGTGGCTGCTTTAGGTGTTCAAATTAACATTGATAATTTGTCCATTTTAGAACAATTTGGCACAAAACACCCAACAGTTCCAGTTTGTATTAGAATAAATCCGCACGTAATGGCTGGTGGAAATGCAAATATTTCTGTAGGTCATATTGATAGTAAATTTGGAATTTCAATTCATCAATTACCACATATTTTAAGAATTGTTGCCAATACTAAAATGCATATAAACGGAATTCATATGCATACAGGTTCTGATATTTTAGATATTGAAGTATTTTTATATGCTAGCAGAAATTTTGTTTGAAACGGCAAAAAGCTTTACAGAATTAGATTTTATTGATTTTGGAAGTGGATTCAAAGTACCTTACAAAAAAGGAGATATTGAAACTGATATTGAAGAATTTGGTAAAAAATTAACGAAACGCTTTTTAGCATTCGAAAAAGAATATGGAAGACCGTTAACTTTAGTCTTTGAACCAGGTAAATTTTTAGTAAGTGAAGCAGGTTATTTTTTAACCAAAGTAAATGTAGTTAAACAAACCACTTCTACTGTTTTTGCAGGAATTGATTCTGGTTTTAATCATTTGATAAGACCAATGTTATATGGCTCTCAGCATCACATAGAGAACATTTCAAATCCTAAAGGAAAAGAGCGTTTTTATACGGTTGTAGGTTATATTTGTGAAACCGATACATTTGCAAATAATAGAAGAATAACAGAAATTAAAGAAGAAGATGTATTATGTTTCCATAATGCTGGTGCTTATTGCTTCTCTATGGCATCTAATTATAATTCGAGAGTAAAACCAGCAGAAATTTTATGGCTTAACGGAAAAGGTCATTTAATAAGACAAAGAGAAACTTTTGAAGACATTCTAAGAAACCAAGTAGAAATAGAATTGAATGTTTTAGAAAAAGTATAAATAAGAAAATCTCAAGTGTAAGCTTGAGATTTTTGTTTGCATCAATTAAAATTAATATATTTAAGAATATTTAAAAAAAATCCGTAAACATGAAATTTACATATCGATATTATTGTTTACATGTTTTAATATTCTTTTTAGTCAAAATAAAGTTATTGAATGATTTGACTCAAAAGGAAATACAAATTTTTCTTTTATGAATCCTATAATGGTCAAAAAAGTAAGGATTCCATCAAAAAACCTTTCGTAATTACTGACATAAAAAAACTTGAAGCATTAAAAAGTTCTTGGATAGGTAATAATGAAGCTACTGAAATAGCTGATTGTGGTTTTGATTATAATATCTATATTATTGAGGAAGACTCATTAGTAAGTAATTTAAGTGTAAATACAGTGTGTGGACATATTAATGCTTCTGGCAAAGGAACTTCTTTCGATTTTACTCCTTATAATCCTTTTGAAAATTTAATAAAAGACTCAGAGGTTTATTCAGCTTTCTTTTCATCCGATTCAATAAAAAATTCAAGAGAATTATATATTTTACTTAAAAATCAAGAAAATATTTATTGTCGTTCTATTAAATATGATAATTGGGTCAATTATGATGGCCAATTTTATTTTAATATTTATTCAAAAGATGAAATTATAGGATTAAAAAAATAGAAATGAGGTGATTAATGACCTTTACAATAAAATTTTAATAAAAATG
>JAAURU010000277.1 GCA_012032075.1 Flavobacterium sp. | reverse complement strand
AAAATCTGAGGCTGCAATTGGAACAGCATTAGCAGGAGTCCAATTAGACCCATAACCTGCACCATTTAAAAAATTACCAATACATATATTTAGGTAAATCCGTAGTGTAAGGTGTTACCTTTAATGTAATTACATTCGAATATGCTACTAAATCAGCATTTGAACCTAAAGAAGCTTTAATTCTAACGTCTATATCAGTTTCTTCAAATGGCATTGCTTCAAGATTTAACATAACACCATTTAATGCTTCTACAGTCCATGTAACAAAGCGGTTTGTAGTAGTTCCTCCTACTTCAAAGTTAGCAAAATCTGTTCCTGATAATGCTACTTGAACCTCATAATTAACTTCTGTTTGAACTGAATAATCAGCATGATTCCATACTAAAGTAGTAGCCTCATTTGAAGCGTTAAGAGGATCTAAGACATAAGAACTTCCATTTAAAGGAGAGATTAATTGTGGTCCTCCCTCAGCTTGCACTGTTATTTGTTCATCATTCTCACATGAGAAACTTGTTACTAGTAATAAAACTAGTGTAGATATTTTTAATATATTTTTCATTTTTTAAACAATTTTTATGTTAATAACCAGGGTTTTGTGTTAAGTTAGGATTTGCCTGTAGCGCAGTTAAAGGAATTGGAAACACATTGTAAGTATTAGGAATAGGAGATCCGTTTAATGTATTTCCTTTCCAAGGCCATAAATATGACCCACCTGTGAATTTTCCAAAACGTATTAAATCACTTCTTCTATGTCCTTCAAGCATAAGTTCCCTTCCTCTTTCATCAATAATAAAATTCAAGTTTAAATCACCAGCAGTAATAATAGATGCATTTGATCTTAATCTTAAATCATTAACATAAGTAACAGCTTGTCCTATTGAACCACCTGTTGCTCCTCTAACAACACACTCAGCATACATCAAATAAGCGTCTGCCAATCTAAATAATGGAAAATCAGTACCAGAAAAATCAGTTGGTGTAGAAGTTGTTCCAAAATTATTATTTCTAAATTTAATAGAAGGATAACCATTTGTCCATTCTTTATAATCTGTCATTTCATAAGTATGTCCAGAAGTCCAAAAAAGACTTGCCCTAACATCAGTAGAAGTCTGCAAATTACCAAACAAACCATACCATGCTTTTGTAGCTCTATGACCAGCCCAACCTTGCGTGGCACCATAAGTATTTAATGTCATTGTAGCACTATTAAGACTACCATTAACTAAATAAGTTGTATTCCCAAAACTTTGACTTACTAGAGCATCCGCTAGTAGAGGATAAATTATTTCTGGTGAAGTATTATTATCTCCAGTAAAGTTTTTTTGAAAATTTGTAGCCAATGTATATCCTCCTTCATCAATAACCTTTTTGGTGTAAGTAAGTGCATCTGTATATCTTTGAGTACCTGTATATACTTCTGCATTTAGATATAACTTTGCTAATAACATTCTAACTACTGCTTTGTTTGCTCTACCGTAATCATTAGTAGATGCAATAGTATTTTCAATAGCTAATAATTCAGACTCCACATAATTGAATAATTCCAATCTAGAAGACTGAGGAAGTGGAGTAGAAACTCCTGCATCAGCTTCAGTCACTAAAACTCCTTTACCAAAACAATCAATCATATAATAATAAGCCAAAGAACGTAAAAATCTTACTTCACTCTTAATTGACTCTTTATTAGGTATATTAACATTGTTTAAAACAACTAATAAGTTATTACATTGAGGAATTGTATAATAAATACGGTTATACAAATACCTAAAAAACTTATTGTTTTCATCCCAATTAGAAGCTGTAGTTAATTGATCTAAACCATTGTCACCCCAACGATTCTTCATGCCATCGGCAGTAAATTCTTGCAAATTAACGATACCTCTTAGAAAAGGAGATTCTCCTGGATCATCACTTATATCAGATGATCCTGGTCCATTTGGACCCGACAAAGCAAAAGAGCCATATAATTTAGACATAATGCCAGTTATAGCATTTGGATCTTGTTGTAGTAATTGTTCAAGTGACAATTCTACTTTTGGTTCTGTGTTTAAGTCATCTGTACAAGCAACAAATAAAACTGTACAAACAACAAATAAACTTAACAATTTAATTCTTTTCATATTTCATTTTTTAAAAATCTAAACTCATTCCAAAAGTGTAAGTTCTAGGTCTTGGATAAAAATTATTATCAATAGAACCAAAATTTTCTGGATCTTGACCTGAATACTTTGTAATTAAAAACGGATTATTAACCGCCCCATATAATCTTAAAGAAGAACTTTTGATTAATTTTTTAAATTTATAACCTAACACAATATTTTCACATCTTAAGAAAGTCGCATCTTCTAGGAAATAATCAGAAAAAGTTGCGTTACCATTATAATTTTGAAAAGCAGAACCAGCTGCACCTGAATAAAAATTTAAAACATTTGACAAACTATTAGTATTAGTTGGCAAAGCTCTATCAACCCAACCTGATGTTAATTTTCTTGAATTATACACTTGTCCTCCAAACTGTCCTCTAAAACTTGAACTTAAATCCCAACCTTTATAATTGAAATTAAATCCAAAACCAAAAGTCCAATTAGGTCTAACTGCTTTATAATATCTATCTGCGTTATTTATAACATTATCCCCGTTTCGATCTACAAATGCTCCAGGTATAACATTTCCGCTTGTATCATATAATTGTTCAAATACCCAAAAAGAATATGGTTGAAGACCAACAACATGATCGGCTATGTTAACGTTAGTTCCAGTAGGTAAATTTCCTCCTGCTTGAACTTTATTAACATCTTTCAAATCTGTTACTTTAACATATGTATAACCTACGTTAGTGTAAAAATCTAAATTATAATCATCTGTGCTTAAAGGCTTAATATTTAAATTTAATTCAAATCCCTTTCCTTCTGTACTACCAACATTTTTTATAAAAGTATCGGCTAAACCCTGTCCAGGTGGTAAAGGAACTCTTGCTAACAAATCATCTGTAAAATTTTGATAGATATCAAAACTACCAGAAACAAAGTTGTTCTTAAATAAATCAAAATCAATACCTAAATTATAAGTAGTTGTTTTCTCCCAAGTTAAATCTTCATTAAATGCTGATGCAGAATAAAGATTTGAACCAGGTAAGTATTGACTTGTATTACTACCTACTGTAAACAATGGAGTTGATGGATAAAAACCAACACTTCCTGTTATGTCTTGTTGGCCAGTCTTACCAATACCAATTCTAATTTTAGCATCATTTACAAGAGTAACATCATTTAAAAAACTTTCTTCTTTTAATTTCCATGCGATTGCTGCAGATGGAAAATAACCCCATCTTTTATCTTCTCTAAATAAAGAAGAACCATCAGCCCTGAGCGTAAATGTAACTAAATACTTATTAGCTAAATCTAAATTAGCTCTTCCAACGAAAGATTGTAAATTTAAAACATTGAAATATCTATTATTTGGATTATTTGGATTAATATTTAATTCTCTTAAACCTGTAACATCGCTATAAAGATATCTTTCTGAATTTCCATCATTTTTGAAATTTTGATAAGAATAACCTCCTTGAATATCAAATTTTCTTAAAAATCCTTCAAAAGATTTAGCATACGCTAAATAAGAATCAAACGTAACATTCGTTTTCTTCTGATTTTCAATAAAATTAATTCCTGGATTAAATACAAAAGTATCTGTATTAGTGTTATCAAATTGATAAGTTGCCACTGCATTATTGTCGTAAAGCTCTCTAAGTCTAGATTTAGAAGCATCTATACCTAAATTAACAACAGCTCTCAAATCTGGCAAAAATGCATTTTATAATCTAACTCAACATTCCCAAGAAATCTTAAAACTCTTTCTGGTCTAGTTCTTTGTTCTAAGAGAGACAAAGGATTTGATTGTCCATCAACTATGCGATTATTACCATCTAAAGCAGTATTTTGATAATAACCTCCAAATCTATTATTTGGAGAATAATCATAAACAGGTTTAGTTGGATCCATATTTATAGCACCAGCTAATGCACCATCTGCATCAATAGCATTTTTCACAACATTAATCAATTTTGCATTTGCATCAACTTTCAAATGATTACTAAATAGCTTAGGTGTCAATTTTAAAGAGTAAGAAAATCTTTCATAATCATTGGTTTTAACTAAACCTTCATTTCTTGTAAAACCTATTGATGCTCTTAAAGGCAATACTTTATATAAATTTGCTTTTGCACTTAAGTTATGATCTGTAGAAATTGCAGTTCTATAAATGGCATCTTGCCAATCTGTATTTGATAATATTCTCCCTTCTATTATATTAGGCGTAGATAAATCATCCAAAACTGATGTAGTTGGATCGTCAACACCAAGTAAGTTCGTTAAAGAAAGATTAGTAGAAGTTGGGGGATGAAACTCTTGAATAAACCTAGTGAATTCCTCACCATTCATTACATCAATTTTTTTAGTAACCTTTCCAATAGAGACATTTGAAGTATAATTATATTGAGCTTCACCTTTAGTTCCGCTTTTAGTAGTAATTATAATAACACCATTTGAAGCTCTTGAACCATAAATTGCAGTTGCAGAGGCATCTTTTAAAACTGTAAAACTTTCTATATCATTAGGGTTAACAAGACTAAGTGGATTATTAATTCCTGCTTGATTAGTATTGTCTATAGGAACACCATCAATAACAATTAAAGGACTACTATTTGCACTTAATGAACCTCCACCTCTAATTCTGATATTTGGAGCTGAATCAGGTTCTCCACCATTACTTGTTATTCTGACACCCGCAACTTTACCATTTAAAAGTTGATCTGCAGAAACGATTGCTCCTTTATTAAAATCTTTAGCTGTAACAGAAGTCAAAGACCCAGTAGCATCTTTCTTTTTAACAGACCCATAACCAATTAAAACCACACCAGTTAGTTGATTAGCATCTTCTAACATTAAAATAGTTATTTCTTTTTGTCCTTCATAGACAAAGGTTTGTTTTACAAACCCTACATAAGAGAAAATAATTTGATCTCCATTTTTTAAATTTGACAAGGTAAAATTTCCATCAAAATTTGACGATGTACCATTTTACTACCTTCTACTGAAATATTTACACCTGGTAATGGTAGCTGTGTAGCACTTTCAAGAACTCTTCCTTGTAGTGTACTTTGAGCAAACATTCCTAGAGGCAATACCAGTATAAAAAATAATAGCTTTTTTTGTAATGTTTTCATACAATTTGTTTAGATTTAACGCTTAATTAGTACGCTTATAATTCACTTCTAATGTTAAAATTTATGTAAAAAAATGCATAAAAAAAAATAAGAAAAATAAAAGGGCAACCAAAACGTTTTCGTGTT
>JAAURU010000276.1 GCA_012032075.1 Flavobacterium sp. | reverse complement strand
AGAGACGCTTCCAAAACCTAAAGGCATGTTGAGACTTGATTATGAAAACGCCCAACATATGGAAAGTTAACGAGTAATTGTAATTATTCATTGATATGAATAACCAATTAAAGCGAAATCAATTGAACCTTGTTCTTTTGAATTAAATTATCCTAAAATGAAAGCTACAGTATATTTATCATATAAAAATGTAAATAATAATATTGAAACTTTACTAAAAGATGCTCAAAAACTTACTTATGACCATGTTATAAAAGCTGATGAAATTGCCGAGCAACCTTTCATAAATGAGAATAAAAAAGTATATGGCATGTTTTATGAAGTTGGTGGAAATGCTGCTACTAACGCCCAATTTTATGTTACAGATAGCACTAAAAACTTTTTAGTGGGAAGTTTGTATTTTTATGCTAAACCAAATTACGATTCCATACTTCCTGCAGCAGATTACATAAAAAATGACATTCGTAAAATTATGGAAACTATCGAGTGGAAGTAAAAGTGATTTCTTTGCCTTAATTAAAAACTTTTAAGGTAGTTGAGTTTATTTGTTGCACGCGATATTGCTTCATAGGATATTGTTTTCCAGGTGCTTGACCAGAAAAGAAACTATATTCTGCTCCATCACAAGCGCAAACTGCTTTAATTCCGTTAATGGTCATAGTTGAACAATTGCTTAATGCCTGATTAGGACAAGCTGCATCAAATGCTAAATAATTGTTGCTACCAGCATTAAAAACAAAAATCCCTCTTATTCCAGAAATTCCGTTGTCAATGAAAATAGCATTGCTTACAAATTGTAAATTACTGTATTCTGGTAAATTAAGATTAATAGTTAAATCTACTGGAAAATTTGGTAAAAAAGGATTATTGTTATTTATTCTATCCTCTTTACTACAACCAAGTGATAGAAACAAAATAAATAAAAAAAATATTTTTTCATTTTTAATAGTATAAAACTTTAAAAACCAAATTTTAATTTATTTATATTTGATTAACTAAAAAACAATCATAAATATATTTTAAAAAAATATTATTACCTTTGTGGTAAAGAATCCCATTTTAGGTGGGATTCTTTCTATTTATATAAACAATGACGTTATGAGCACAGTATCTTATTACACAGCAGAAGGATTAAAAAAATTAAGAGAAGAATTAGATTACTTAAAAAGTATAGAAAGACCAAAAGCATCACAAGCAATTGCAGAAGCAAGAGATAAAGGAGATTTGTCTGAAAATGCCGAATATGATGCAGCAAAAGAAGCGCAAGGACTTTTAGAGATGAAAATTTCTAAAATGGAGGAAGTAGTTTCTAATGCTCGTTTAATAGACGAATCGCAATTAGATGTTTCTAAAGTTTTGGTTTTATCTACGGTTAAGATTAAGAACCAAACTAATGGAATGGAAATGAAATATACCCTTGTTGCAGAAAGTGAAGCAGACTTAAAAACAGGTAAAATTTCAGTTACTTCTCCTATTGGGAAAGGGCTGTTAGGTAAAAAAGTAGGTGAAATAGCTGAAATTAAAGTGCCTAATGGAACTTTAAAATTTGAAATTTTAGAAATATCAAGAGATTAATTATGGCTTCCATATTTACCAAAATTGTAAATGGTGAAATTCCTTGTTATAAAATAGCAGAAGATGATAATTTTCTAGCTTTTTTAGATGTTAATCCAAATGCAAAAGGACATACACTTTGTATTCCAAAAAAAGAAATCAATAAGATTTTTGATATGGAAGAAGAATTGTATCTAGGATTAATGGCTTTTTCTAGGAAAGTGGCAAAAGCTTTAGAAAAAACTATTGAATGTAAAAGAATAGGAGTTGCAGTCGTTGGTTTAGAAGTACCTCATGTTCACGTGCATCTAATTCCTTTGCAAGATATGGATGATATGCGCTTTCAAAGAAAAGTGTCTTTAGAAAAACCTGAATTTGAAGCCTTAGCAAAAGCAATTTCTGAAAATTTATAAAATCGAATCCCAATTAATTTTGGGATTTTTTATTTAAACTTTTTTGTCATAACTCACTTGGATTGTAGTTCCTTTTCCTATTTCTGAAGCAATTACTTTAATACTACCTTTGTGATAATCTTGAACAATTCTTTTTGTTAATGATAAACCAAGTCCCCAACCTCTTTTTTTAGTAGTGAAACCAGGTTCAAATATTTTGGTAAACTGATTTTTTGGAATGCCTTTTCCAGTATCTGAAATTTTAATTTTCACTTTATTTTTATCTTCAATAATAGAAACATCAAGTTTTCCTTTTCCTCTCATAGCATCGATAGCATTTTTAACTAAATTTTCAATAGTCCAACTATGTAAAACAGGATTTATAGGGATTATTATTGGTTCTTTTGGTCCAGAAAAAGTAAAATCAACTTGTTTTGAAGTTCTTGATTGTAAATATTCGAATGAATTTCTTGTTTCTTCAACTATATCTTTTTCCTCTAAAACAGGTTCACTTCCTATTTTAGAAAAACGATCGGTAATAGTTTGTAAGCGATTGACATCTTTTTCAATTTCTTTAATGGTGCTTTCTTCAACATTATCCAATTTTAAAATTTCTAACCAACCAATTAAAGAAGATAAAGGTGTTCCTATTTGATGAGCAGTTTCCTTTGCCATTCCAGCCCAAAGTTTATTTTGGGTAGCCATTTTTGTAGCTCTATAAAAATTATACACAACAGCTCCAAATAAGATAATAATTAAAACTAAAGCGATAGGGTAATATTTTAATTTATTCAATAAAGGTGAATTACCATAATATACTAAATGATAAGTATCTTCTGAGAGAGCCATTTTTATTGGCTTATTTTCTGTCTTTATTCTATTAAATAGTTTTCTTAATTGGATACTATCTTTTGCAATTTCTTCCTCTATATTATTATTATTTAAAATTAGTTCGTCGCTATTAGTCACAATCATTGGGTTAGAACTATTGGCTGAAATAATTTTAAAGGGTAAATCTACATCTGTATATTCATTGGCATTAGCCAAAGTCTTTTGAGCATCTGCCCAAAGTTCAATTTTTAAACGTTCTTCATTTTTAAAAATTTGAAAAAACACATAAGTATTCCAAAGTATGATAATTACAATAAAAAAAGAAGCTAAAATGATGAACCAACGTGTAATATTTCGTTTTTCAGAAAATTGCATAAATAAAATTTGTAAGTAAAAATACTAAAAATAGTAGTTGTCAAAATTGTTTTCAGTAATAAAACGCACTTTATTAATCGATATTTTATTTAAATTAAGAATGTATAATAAATTTATATAAATTCTATTTCAATTTGGGTTGGTCTTAAAATTATGTAAATTTGTAAAAATCTTAATTATAATGGTATCAATAAATCCAAATGATATTTCTCCAGCAAAATTACAAGGTTATTTACAAGGTGCTGTTGCTCCAAGACCTATTGCTTTTGCAAGTACTTTAGACGAAAATGGAAATCCAAATTTATCTCCTTTTAGTTTTTTTAATGTTTTTTAGTTCAAATCCACCTATTTTGATTTTTTCACCTGCTAGAAGAGTGAGAGATAATTCCATCAAAACATACTTTAATTAATTCTCAAAGTACAAAAGAAGTAGTTATCAATGTGGTGAATTATGATATTGTACAACAAATGTCACTTTCTAGTACAGAATATCCAGATGGAGTTAACGAATTTGAAAAAGCAGGTTTAACCATGCTAAAATCGGACATTGTGAAACCTTTTAGAGTGGCTGAAAGTCCAGTCCAATTTGAATGTCGTGTAAATGATATAATTTCTTTAGGAAATGAAGGTGGAGCAGGAAATTTGGTAATTTGTGAAGTGCTCAAAATCCATATAGATGAAGCTGTTTTAGATGCCAATGGAGTAATTGACCAATATAAAATTGATTTAGTAGCAAGATGTGGTGGAAATTGGTACAGTAGAGCTAATGCAGGACTTTTTGAAGTAGAAAAACCCATTTCAACGTTAGGAATTGGTGTAGATTCTATTCCCGATTTTATTAAAAATAGCAGTGTTTTTACTGGAAACGATATAGGAAAACTAGGAAATATTGAAGCTATTCCATCTGAAGAAGAAATTACTATCTTTGTAAAAGAAAATTTTGCAGTAAAAGCGGTTTTAAGTGCAGATGATACTTTAAAAAAACACGAATTAGCAAAAGAATATATTGAGAATAATGACGTTATAAGTGCTTGGAAAGTACTATTGGCAAACAAATAAATTTTTAAGAAATGGAAGTAACAGGAAGAGTAAAGGTTATAAACCCAACGCAACAAGTAAGTGCAACATTCAAAAAAGAGAAATTGTTGTAACAACAGAAGAGCAATATCCACAACATATTATTATGGATTTTGTACAAGATAAAACTGATTTATTAGACCAATATAAAGTAGGTGAAATGGTTAAAGTTTCAGTAAACTTAAGAGGAAGAGAATGGGTTAGTCCGCAAGGAGAAACGAAGTATTTCAATACTATTCAAGGTTGGAAAATTGAGAGATTACAAACAGAAGCACCAGCAACAGGACAAATGCCTCCAATGCCAGCTTCAGAAGCTTTTGAACCAGCAACCAATTTCAACGAAGAAGAACACGACGATTTACCTTTTTAATCAAGAGAAAAGAGAATAGAATATAGAAAAAGAAGTCATTCGATAATAAAAACTTATTTGAATGACTTCCTTATTTTTAGTATATTCTCCTATCTATTTTCTTTCATCTATATTCTTTTTATCTTTTTTTTAAATGTATTTCCTAACAAAAGAATTGTATTTTCCTCCTGTTGATGAAGCCTCACCAGATGGAGTTTTAGCTGTTGGTGCTGACTTATCAACAGAAAGACTCTTATTAGCCTATAAAAATGGAATTTTTCCATGGTTTGATGAAGATGAACCGATACTTTGGTGGTCACCTCCAGAACGAATGGTGCTATTTTTTGAGGACTTGAAAATTTCAAAAAGTATGCGAAATATTTTGAACCAAAAAAAGTTTAAAGTAACTTTTAATACTGCTTTTAAAGAGGTTATTACTAATTGTAAAAAAATCGCGAGAAAAGACCAACCAGGAACTTGGATTACAAATGAGATGGTTGAAGCTTATTGTAAACTGCATGAAGAAGGTGTTGCAAAAAGTGTTGAAGTTTGGCAAAATGATGAATTGGTTGGTGGTTTGTATGGAGTCGATTTAGGTCATGTTTTTTGTGGTGAAAGTATGTTTTCAAAAGTTTCTAATGCTAGTAAAGTAGCATTTATTCATTTGGCAAAACATTTAGAACAAAATAACTAATAGAATTTTAGATTGCCAAGTGTATAAACGATCATTTAGCTTCTTTAGGTTGTGTAGAAATTGATAGAGATGATTTTATGATGGTGTTGAAGTATTGAAAATTATTAT
>JAAURU010000275.1 GCA_012032075.1 Flavobacterium sp. | reverse complement strand
TGCAATCGCAATTAATTCTTTTACTTTATCAAATTCGTCTGAACGTAAGGCTTTTTTAACATCGTCTTCTTTTTCAGCAATAAAGCGTGCCAAATTCCACTTAGAAGGCATCATTCCTGGAATTAACTTGGCAATTCTATCCGCTTCAAACAAAGGCAAATCAAGTACACGAGCTGTATCTCTAATGGCTGATTTCGTTGCCATTTTACCATAGGTAATAATTTGGGCAACCTGATTGGCTCCATATTTTTTAATTACATAATCCATAACACGACCACGACCTTCATCATCGAAATCGATATCAATATCTGGCATTGATACCCGATCTGGATTTAGGAAACGCTCAAAAAGCAAATCATATTTAATGGGGTCGATATTTGTAATTCCCAAACAATACGCAACAGCTGAACCAGCAGCTGAACCACGACCTGGACCAACCGAAACATCCATTTTACGGGCTTCGGCAATAAAATCTTGTACAATTAAGAAATATCCTGGATAACCTGAATTAGAAATGGTGAGTAGTTCAAAATCCAAACGCTCTTGAATGTCTGGAGTGATTTCCTTATATCTTCGTTTCGCACCTTCTATAGTTAAATGACGTAAATAGGCATTTTCTCCTCTTACACCATTGTCAATTTTATCTTCTGGATTGATAAATTCTTCAGGAATATCATATTTTGGTAATAAAACATCACGATAAAGAGAGTAAATTTCAACCTTATCTACAATTTCTTGAATATTAATAATCGCATCAGGTAAATCGGCAAAAAGTTTTTTCATCTCTTCTTCCGATTTGAAATAATATTCTTGATTAGGCAAACCGTAACGATAACCTCTTCCTCTACCTATAGGTGTAGCTTGTTTTTCACCATCTTTAACACACAATAGAATATCATGAGCATTGGCATCTTCTTTATTAACGTAATACGTATTGTTAGTCGCAATTAGCTTGACATTGTGTTTTTGGGAAAACTCAATTAAGGTTTTATTGACTCGATTTTCATCTTCTTGATTGTGTCGCATGATTTCAAGATAGAAATCGTCACCAAATTGTTCCTTCCACCAAATCACAGCATCTTCAGCTTGATTTTCACCAATATTTAGAATTTTACTTGGAATTTCACCATACAAATTCCCAGATAAAACCATAATGTCTTCCTTGTATTGTTCCACAATTTTTTATCAATTCTTGGAACATAATAAAAACCATTTATATTAGCAATGGAAGACATTTTAGCCAAATTATGATAGCCTTTTTTGTTTTTAGCTAATAAAACCACTTGATACCCATTGTCTTTTTTGGTTTTATCCAAATGGTTTTCACAAATATTGAATTCACAACCTACAATTGGCTTGATTTCAGTTTCTGTGGGTACTTCTCCAGCTTCAATGGCTGCTTCAATTTTTGTTTTGGCTACTTTGTTATGATTCATAACCGCACTTACAAAGTGAAAAGCGCCCATCATATTTGCTGTATCTGTCATAGCAACTGCTGGCATTTTATTTTTGGCTGTAGCCGAAACCAAAGCAGGAATCGCAATAGTCGATTGTAAAACCGAAAATTGAGAATGATTGTGTAAATGCGCAAACTTGGCTTTCGATAAATCCTTTTTATCCGATTCTGAAATGGTTGTTTGCGTTGTGTTTTGTTCAACTTTCTGAAGTTGCTTTCTAATTTCGTCTGAAGCCTTCTTTAAATTGATATGTTGTAATCCAATAAGTTGGATTTCTTTTGGATTGTGTTCTTTAAATTTGGTAAAATAATCGGGTGTAACATCTAATTCCTCTTTGGTAAACACTTCCCTTTTAATCAGTTCCAAAAAACAACGCGTCGTTGCTTCTACATCGGCAGTGGCATTGTGAGCTTCTGCAAAGGGTTCGTTGAATAAATATTCATGCAATTCGGTTAATGTAGGTAATTTGAATTTCCCACCACGACCACCAGGTAATTGTAATAATTGTGCTGTAACTTCTGTACAAGTATCTAAAATAGGCATTTTAGTCATTTCAGATGTTACATTCATTCTATGAAATTCACAACCCATAATATTGACATCAAAACCTACATTTTGACCTACAATGAATTTTGTTTTTGATAAAGCAATGTTGAATTTTTCTAATACTTCTGATAAAGCAACACCTTCTTTTTCGGCTAATTCGGTTGAAATACCATGAATACGTTCGGCATCATAAGGAATATTAAAACCTTCTGGTTTTACCAAATAATCTTGATGCTCTATTAAGTTTCCCATTTCATCATGTAATTGCCATGCAATTTGAACACAACGAGGCCAGTTGTCCGTGTCAGTAATTGGTGCAGCCCAACTTCTTGGTAATCCTGTAGTTTCGGTATCGAATATTAAATACATAGTGTGTTAAATTCCAAATGATTAAATAGCAAAATTCCAAATTCTAAAATATGTCACATTGTCTCGAAAGCTATCGGGATGTCGAAGTGAAATTCCAAAATTTGGTAGCTTTCAAAAATACGATTATTAAAAATGATGCACAATTTTAGTTGTTAACAGCTTATTCTGTAGATAGTATTTTGATACTTCATTTTTTTTACATTGTTTTGTGCAAAATAAAATTTTAATGACCAAGTATATTTTATTACTATTATTTACTTTAACCTGTTTTTCTCAACAAAAACAAGGCATTGTAAATTACGGTTATATAAATAGCATATTTCAAGGCGAAAAACAAGGAGATGAATATAATGCACAACTAACTTTTGATGGTAAGCGTTCTTATTTTGTGTCTGAAAAAGACTCTTTAGAAACTATAACAGACAACACAATTGCAAAACCCGTTTTCACTGAGTCGAATGGAGAAAATGGAACTGTTGGAACAATAAATCTTAACAATTCAGAATTATACACAAATTTTGTAGGTAACCAAGTGTATTTCGACAGCGAAAAAGATAGTTTATGGTCATATTTAATTGGTGGTATGGGTAATATGTATGTTAAAGAAAAGAGACCTACCATTAAATGGAAATTTGAAAAAGAGACGAAAAAAATAGGCAATTACACTTGTAATAAAGTAACTTCCACTTTTAGGGGTAGAGATTACACGGTTTGGTACACTAAAGCAATACCTATTCCTTATGGGCCATGGAAATTTAATGGCTTACCAGGATTAGTCTTAGAAGGCTATGATAGTGAATACAAAATATATTTCTATTTTAAAAACATGGAATATCCTTTAAAAAAAGAAATTAAAATTGATTTTATTAAAGAAGATATTGAGGAAAAATTTTCACGATGGTTTTCTTACAAAGATTATTTAGCACATGCAAACTATTTGATAGAACGTGAATATGAAAATATGCTTATGATTGCTAAAGACCACCCAAAATTTATCCCTACAAAACAAAAAATAAATCAACAATATATTGAAATAGCAGAATAAAAGATGTACAAACAAAATCAACTACTATTATTTTTGTTTTTTTCAATCATAATAAGCGCTCAGGAAAAACAGGGTATTGTCAATTATGGTTATATTAAAAGTTTGCAATTAGGCCAGAAACAAGGTAAAGAGTTTAATGCACAATTAACATTTGATACAAATCATTCTTACTTCGTATCTGAAAAAGATTCTTTAGAAACAGATTTAAGTAAATTAGTAAATCCTGTTTACACAGAGGCTAATGAAGAAAAGGGAACGCTAGCCATTATAGATTTAAGTGGTACTGGAACAAATAGCGTTGGCAACCAAGTCTATTTTGACAGAGAAAAAGACACTTTATGGTCTTATGTAATGGGAATGGGTAATATTTATGTAAAAGAAAAAAGACCTACTATTAATTGGAAATTTGAAAAAGAAACCAAAAAAATAGGGAAATATACTTGTAATAAAGCTATAGCTACTTTTAGAGGCAGAGATTATACGATTTGGTACACCACTGCCCTACCTATACCTTATGGACCATGGAAATTTAATGGCTTACCAGGATTAGTTTTAGAAGCCTATGATAGTGACTATAAAATCTATTTTTATTTTAAAAAATATTGAATATCCCTTAAAAAAACCTATCAAGATTGATTTTATCAAACAAGATGTAGAGGAAAAATTTACCAAGTGGTTTGGATATAAAACCTATTTAAAACACGCTAATTATATTATTGAAAGTAATTATGAAACTTTAATGTTAGTTGCAAAAGAAAACAATAATAGTTTTAAACCTATAAAACAAAATATAGAAGAACAGTATATTGAAATAGCTGAGTAAATGAAATACATTTTATTCTTTTTGAGTACATTTTGTTTTTCTCAAAATTATATTATTACAGGAAACATTAAAAACAATAACAGAAGTATTGATAATGCTTCTGTTATTGTTTTAGATGCTAATGAGTCTATTTTAGGCTATGGCTATACTAATGCTAAAGGGATTTATACTATTTCAATTGCTGCTAAAGCAAATGAAAAAATCACTTTAAGTGTATCTAGTTTAGGCTATGAAAAAAAAGAGACCACTCTTCTTTTAACTGACAAAACAACTATTACTCAATCATTTGAACTAGAAGAAAAAATAGAAGCACTAAATGAAGTCGTTTTAAAAACCGAACAAAAGATAAAAATAGATAGCGACACTATTACTATAAAAACCAAATATTTTACCAATGATACTGAACAAACCGTAGAAGATGTTTTAAAACGTATTCCTGGTATTGAAGTACTAGAAGATGGCAGCATTAAAGCCAATGGTGTACCTATTAAAAAACTACTAATAGAAGGAGATGATTTATTTGACCAAGATTATAAACTGCTTTCAAAAAATTTAGATGGAAAAGTACTCGATGCTGTTCAAATTTTGAAAAACTTTGAAGATAATCCTATTTTAAAAAGTTTAGGAAAATCTGATGCTGTTGCAGTGAACCTCAAGCTTAAAAAAAACATATTAAATATATGGTTTGGTAATCTTACACTTGGAGCTGGTGTGGTTTCTGAAAATCGATGGAAAGAAAGTTTAAACATAGGTCTTATAAGAAAAAAAATAAAACTTTTAAATCTAGCCGATTATAATAATGCTGGAACCAAAGCCAGTAGCCAAATTTCTAAAAGTTTTTCTTCTTTTGACATATATAGACAAGACCGCTTTGAAAAAGAAAGTAACAACACATTTAATTCTTTTAGTGGAGAAAACACTACTTTTAGTGACACTCAAAGTATTTTTAACGATGCTTTCTTTAACACCTTAGCCTTTAATACCAAGATAAAATCAACTCTTTCTTTGCGCAGTGTGAGTTATTTTGCGCTTGACGAACAAATCCAAAACAGTTTTAATGCTACTGAATATTTAGTTGAACCTGCTCCTATTACTCTAATAGAAAACAAAAATTATTCGTTGCAAAATAAAAAAATAGGTAGTGAAATTGAATTGAAATACAGCTT
>JAAURU010000274.1 GCA_012032075.1 Flavobacterium sp. | reverse complement strand
GCTGGTGTAGCTCATGACACCTATTATGTATATGATCAGTTTAGTAATTTGACCTATGTATTACCTCCATTAGCTGAAGGGGTAGCAACACAATCCATTTTGGATAATTTAGGGTACCAATACAAATACGATTACCGTAACCGCTTAGTAGAAAAGAAATTACCAGGTAAACAATGGGAATTTATAGTGTATGATAAACTCGACAGACCCGTAGCAACCGGACCAGCGTTTACTCCTTATGGAGGCACAACAGTAGGTTGGATGATTACCCAGTATGATGTTTTTGGAAGAGTTACTCAAACGGGTTGGAAGCAAATGACAGCTACAGCAACTGCAAGACAAACCAATCAAACATCGATTAATTCCGGAAGCACTCCTTTTGTTTTGAGTACCAATGATATTCTAACAAAAAACTACTACGATAATTACAACTATCCAAGCGCTCCAACACCACCAACCCAAATTGAAGGACAAGATATTGCTACCAATGTAAAAGGATTACCAACAGGAACATGGACAAAAGTTTTGGATATAACCAATGCAAATGCTGCTGAAATTTCCTATACTTTTTACGACAAAAGATATAGACCAGTAAGTACTTACACCTCAAATTATTTAGGAGGTTATACCCAAGTAGATAGCAAGCTAGACTGGGCTGGAAAACCTTATTTACTAAAACCTATCATAAATATAATAGCAATGCTACCGTTTTAACCACTACAGACACTTTTGAATACACACCACAAGACAAACTAAAATCCACAAGCAACAAATTAATTCTTTACCAGAACAATTAATTGCTAATAATAATTATGACGAACTAGGACAATTAATTAGTAAAAAAGTAGGTGGACAATACAGCACAAGTGCAACGGGATTACAAACTGTAGATTACAAGTACAACATAAGAGGCTGGTTAAAAGAAATTAACGATGTAAACAACATAGGTAGCGACTTGTTCTCTTTTAAAATTAATTACAATGATGCAGAGAGTGCTACTGCTTTGTTTAATGGAAATATTTCTGAAACGTTTTGGAAAACCAAGAGTGATAATAAACTAAGAAAATATAATTATACGTATGATAATCTTAATCGTTTATTAGATGCAAGTTACACTCGTGTAAATGAAACTACCGCTCCAAATTCTTACAGAGAAACTTTATCATATGATAAAAACGGAAATATTGCAACATTAAATAGATTTG
The DNA here is from genome assembly GCA_012032075.1 of Flavobacterium sp. GTDB lineage: Bacteria > Bacteroidota > Bacteroidia > Flavobacteriales > Flavobacteriaceae > Flavobacterium. Next base: position 4,206 of record JAAURU010000274.1, on the reverse strand, counting down.
GATTAGTTGATGATGCTAGTTATGCAATACAAATTGATGAATTAATATACACATACGATACAAATAATAAAAATCTATTAAAAAAAGTAATTGATATATCAAAATCTCCACAAGGGTTTGATGAAACATTAGATAAAAACAGTAATGGTATTACAGATACGGTTGATGATTATACATATGATGCAAATGGAAATATGATTAAAGATGATAACAAAGGCATTACAAGTATCACATATAATCACTTAAATTTACCTACCAAAATACTTGTTGGAACCAACACAATTGAATATCTTTACAATGCTACAGGACAAAAAGTACTTAAAAAAGTGACCAAAGGAACTATCATAGAAAATACTCATTATTTAGCTGGAGGCTTCCAGTATAAAGATGCTATGTTACAATTTTTTCCTCATGCAGAAGGCTATGTAAATGTAATCACATCAATTGATGGAGCAAGAAACTATAATTATGTTTTTAACTACACCGATCATTTAGGTAATGTAAGAGTAAGTTATGGTGTTGACCCAAATACTGGAGCAACGAAAATACTTGAAGAAAATCATTACTACCCATTTGGACTCAAGCATAGTGGGTATAACATGACATATAGCTTTTATCAACAAATACAAATGGTACAATAGCTATTAGAGTAGCGGGAGCTTACCAACCTAATTACAACTATAAATACAACGGTAAAGAACTGCAAACGGAGCTTGGATTGAATATGTATGATATGGATATGAGGGATTATGACCCAGCTATTGCAAGATGGGTAAATCAAGACCCAGTAATACATTACGAATATTCTCCTTATAATGCTTTTGATAATAACCCGGTTATATTTGCTGACCCATCTGGAGCAGATGCTTATGAGAGCAAAGACGGTTATCATTTTACAGGTGCAGAAGCGCAAAGCTTTTTTCTCAATTACAAAGCCAATTAAGCTCTAGTGATGGCGGAGAAACAAATGATGATTATTTTGATAAAAAAACAGGTAAACGTTTAGGATCAAGTGGTACAGATGAAATAAGATTCATTGATGAAAAAGATTTTAAAGCAGGTAAATTAGATAAATATACCACAAGTGGGAAAGATATAACAGACCAAGCTGCAAAAGCTGTTTTAATGTATTATTCTCAATTTATAGACGAGGAAATAACAAACCCTTTTACTGTTTCTATAAATAATAGTTTTAAACAAGTTACGAGTTTTGATCCTAAAACTGGTTTGATAACTTTTCATTTCCATAAGCCAGGATTAGGTGATTTTATTAAAAACAGATATGATTTAATTAACTTGTGGGAACATGAGGGATTTCAACATGGGAAGGATCATGTTAAATTATGGAATACTAAAAAAAGAATATATACTTTTGCTGCGGATGGTAATAATTTCGAAGTAAATGCTGTCTCTCATCAGATTAAAACTTCTAGTTGGTCAAAAACAAGTAACGATTTTAAAGAATATATAAGTTTTTGGTATTCTGATAAAGTACCAGCTACTGTATATCATAGATATTTTAAAGATATAATAAAAAAATAATGATGAAAAAGCAATTGTTGATGTTGTTGAGCGTTTTGAGCTTACTTTTATTTTTGAGCTGTAAGCCAACAAATAATTGTATTTTAGATATGCATTTTAGGAGAACTACAGAAGGTCCTGGGCCCGATTTAATTACGTTTACTATTACTAGTAAAGAAAAAGAGTTTGAAAAAAGCATTGAAAATTATGGATTAATAGAAGTGATTTATAATGACAATGATTCTTTTAAAAGCCCTGTTTTTGGTATAACTAAAATAAAAGAAGATACATACAAGCTAGAAGTTAGTTCACCTCATTTTTTATTAGAAGAGTATTATAAAGATGAAGATATTTATACTTTATTTAATGAGAGTAAAGAGATGACTATTAATATAACTTTAAACGATAAGACTTTTGTTTTTAAGAAATGTTGAAATTAATTAAAAGCACAAACAACAAAACCCCAAGCTGCGCAAAGTGTCCTCACTTTGAGCTATAAATAAAAAAGCAAAAAGCACTCTTTTAAAAAGGGTGCTTTTGTTGTTTTAAAAACTGTTTAAAACTGTTAAATTTTACTATAAAAACAAGAAAACGCTATTAGTCACAAAATAATTATCTGTCAATAACTTTGGTATGGAAATATAGATTTTATGATTATCTTTGAAGAGTTGAGAGTCAACACCATCTAGAGATGAAAAAAACCGAGACGGCAATCTCGGTTTCTATTAAAATTTAGGTGTTATTTATTAACCTAAAATACTTTAAAATTTATGGAACAAATCAATGTTCTTTTATTGTTATTGGTAATTGTTGCAATTACCAGGCTACTTAAAGAGGTAAAAAATCCAACCAAGTAGTTTAAACATAAGACCCATTTGCAGGAGCAGGTGGGTTTTTTGTTTTGTATGTACAATTGTTAGAACAATTGTACAATGCAAATATATACCAAATTCGGTATATATATACAATTTGCATAGATAAAAATGTATCTTATAGAAATAAAAAAATGTTAATTTATGTTGTAGATTAATTATAGGAGGTCTTCCTTGTCAAGTAATAGAAGAAACTATTTATAAGAAAGTTTAGTTTTATAATCTCTAATTAAAGCATCAATAACATTAAATAATTGTTTTTGTTCATCATCGGGCATAGTGGCAATGGCTTCTATACGTTCTACAATTTTTTTATCTTTTACAATTACGGTATTATTACCTACTAAATAATCTAAAGACACATCAAGAGCTTGTGCAATTTTATTAGCTATCCCCAGCTCTCCTAAGTGTTCTTATGAAAACGAATCGCTCTACGATGGTCCCTAGCTCTCCTAAGTGTTCTTATGAAACCGTGATGCTCTACGATGGTCTCCTGACCTCGTAGCACATAATAAAAAAGCAAAAAGCCACTCTTTTAAAAGGAGTGGTTTTGTTGTTTTATAGAGTAGCTACATTTTTATTAAAGAAGTCTTTAAACTTTTTATTAGTCAACATCTTGTCAACGAGTTTAAAGATAGTTTGTTTGTCATCATCATCAAGCTGTTGTAATAGTTGCATAGCTCCTCTTAGAAGAAGTGGTCAGTATTCAGTGGCAGTGATCAGTTTTTAGTGGTCAGTTTCTCTTTTGAGGTTATTAGTCGTCTGTTTTTAAGTGGAGTATGTTTAGTTATTTATTTTCTTCTTTCTTCTTTCTGTTTTCTGCTTTCTGTTTTCTGCTTTCTGTTTTAAGATTTGTTAGCTAATTGTCCACAGGCAGCATCGATGTCTTTTCCTCTACTTCTTCGTACTTTAACTACATATTGTTTTTTTCTAAGGCTTTAATGTAATCTTCGGTAGCTTTTTCAGAGGCTTGTTGGAACTCTCCATCATCGATTGGATTGTATTCGATAAGGTTTACTTTACAAGGCACGTATTTACAGAATTTCACTAAGGCATCAATGGAAGCTTTGTCGTCGTTTATGCCTTTCCAAACCACGTATTCATAAGTCACTTTTACTTTTTGTTTTTTTGTACCAATATTCCAAGGCTTCTCGCAAACCTTCTAACGGAAAACTTGTGGTAAATGGCATGATACGATTTCTAGTTGCTTCAATAGCTGAATGTAAAGAAACGGCTAATTTGAATTTCACCTCATCATCGGCCATTTTTTTAATCATTTTTGATACTCCTGAAGTAGAAACGGTGATTCGCTTTGGTGACATACCTAAACCTTCTGGTGACGTTATCATGTCTATAGCTTTCATGACATTAGGATAATTCATTAAAGGCTCGCCCATTCCCATGAAAACGATATTGGATAAAGGTCGGTCAAAATAGAAACGACTTTCATTATCTATTGCAGCTACTTGGTCATAAATTTCTCCTGGTTCGAGGTTTCGCATGCGTTTTAAACGAGCTGTGGCACAAAAATTACAATCCAAACTACATCCCACTTGACTAGAAACGCAAGCTGTTGTGCGTGTTTTAGTTGGAATTAAAACCGACTCCACAATTAAATCGTCATGCAATCGAACGGCATTTTTACGGTTCCATCTTCACTACGTTGCATGGTATCGACCTTAATATGGTTGATTACAAAATTGGCTTCTAACATAGCACGAGTTTCTTTAGAGACATTAGTCATATCTTCAAAAGAATGCGCTCTTTTACTCCACAACCATTCGTAAACTTGATTGCCTCTAAAAGATTTATC
>JAAURU010000273.1 GCA_012032075.1 Flavobacterium sp. | reverse complement strand
AAGCACTTACCAAACATGTAAAGGATTGTAAAGATATACTAGAAATTAATTGTGGCACTGGTGAAGATGCTATTTGGTTAGCGCAACAAAATTTTAAAATTCTAGCAACAGATATTTCTGAAAACATGATAGCTATTGGGAAAACAAAAAACAACTATCAAAATCTTAACTTTTGACCAACTAGATATCACTTTACTAGATGAGAAAATGAATTTAGGAGCATTTGACCTTGTTTTTTCTAATTTTGGTGGTTTGAATTGTTTACCCAAAAAAGAATTACAACATTTCTTTTTGAATATTTCAAATCATCTTACTAAAAATGGGAAATTAGCCTTGGTAATCATGCCAAAAAACACACTTTGGGAGCAAGCCTATTTTCTTTTCAAAGGAAAGTTATCCATAGCTTTTAGACGGAAAAAAGAAGTTGTTATGGCTAATGTTGATGGAGAAAATGTACCCACCTATTATTATAATCCAAAAGATATTGTAAATTTAGCACAAACAAAATTTAATTTGGTCGAATGTAACCCTATTGGGTTATTTATTCCACCTTCTTATTTAGAACCATTTTTTCAGAATAAGAGTCGTTTTCTTAACATTTTAAATTATTTGGAAAACAAAATCAAGAACCAATCATTTCTTTCAAAATATGCTGATCATTATATTATAATCTTGCAAAAAAAATGAGTATTCTATTTACACATGCTTATTATTTATCGGATGATCTTAAGGAACAAAAGATAATGAAACCCTATCCTCCTTTAGGGTTGTTGTATGTGTCTGCTTATTTAATTACTAAAAACATTCCTAATGACGTATTTGATAGTACTTTTTCAAATAAGGAAAGCCAACTCCAATTTATTTTAGAAAAAAAACCAAAAGTCATTTGTATTTACACCAATTTAATGACCAAAATTGAAGTCATTAAGCTGATTAAAATTGTCAAAACTGAAAAATTTAATCATCCAAAAATTGTGCTTGGTGGACCAGATGTTTCGTATAATATTGAAAACTACCTAAAAGCAGGAGCCGATTTTTTAGTCATTGGTGAAGGTGAAGAAACTACTTACGAATTATACAATGCTATAATTAATAACACAAATTACAATGAAATAAACGGTATTGCTTTTATAGACAAAGGAAAAGTAGTTCAAACCCAAGCCCGAACAAAATTTAAAGAACTAGATGAATTGCCATTACCCAATAGAGAAGCCATCAATATGCAGCAGTATTTGGATACTTGGAAAAACAATCATGGCCAAAGTTCGATGACTATTTCAACCCAAAGAGGTTGTCCTTATACTTGCAAATGGTGTAGCACAGCAGTTTATGGTCAAAGTTATAGAAGACGACCAGCGGAACAAGTAGCGACTGAAATGAAAATGCTAAAAGAAAAATACAATCCAGATGCGATTTGGTTTGTGGATGATGTTTTTACCATTAGTCATAAATGGTTAACTGCTTTCCATGAAGAAGTAGTTAAGCAAAATGCTCAAATTGGATTTGAATGTATTACTAGAGCCGAACGATTAAATGATGAGATCTTAAGATTGTTGAAAGAAGCTGGCTGTTTCAGAATTTGGATTGGTGCCGAAAGTGGTTCTCAAAAATAATTGATTTAATGGACAGACGCGTAGATATTAATCATGTAAAAAAAATGATTCAAAATACTAATGCTTTAGGAATTGAAACAGGAACTTTTGTTATGTTAGGTTATCCTGGAGAAACCGAAGAAGATATTGACAAAACCATAAAGTATTTAAAAGAAGCCAATCCTACTGAATATACAATCACAATTGCTTATCCTATAAAAGGAACCAGTTTATATAATGAAATTGAAGATAAAATAATAAAGCAACCAAATTGGGAAACCTCAACCGACAGAGATATTGATTTTAAAAGAACCTATTCTAGAAAATATTATGATTATGCAGTAAGTAAAGTGGTAAATGAGGTGGAATCAAGCAGAAATAAATCCTTAATAAAAGCGATAAAACACAAATCAAAATCCATAATACTTAGTGGATTGATGTTTTTAAATAAATAAGACAAGAAATGGTAGTTTACTTAACGGAAACAAATAATGATTTCTCAGATAAATATATTGAAATTCGTACGAAAGAAAATAGAATCTTAACAGATTCAGAAGTTGAAAAATTACCTTATACTACAAAAAGTAATCCCAACCATAAAGAATGGAGAATTAGGCAACAATCTTCTGGTATGATATTCAACTATTTAAAAAATAAAAAAGAATCTTTGCAAATATTAGATATAGGTTGTGGCAATGGATGGTTTTCACATATGTTAAGTCAGATTGAAAATTCTAAAGTGATAGGCCTTGACATAAATAAAATTGAATTAGAGCAGGCAAGTCGTGTTTTTAATAAAGAAAATTTACAGTTTTTTTATGGAGATATTTTTAAAATAACAAAATTTGAAAAGCAATTCAACATTATTACACTTAATGCTTGCATACAATATTTTCCAAATTTTAAGCAATTATTGGACAAATTAAAATCATGTTTAGTATCTGATGGTGAAATACATATAATTGATAGTCCTTTTTATAAAAACGAAGAAATTAGTAATGCGAAAGAAAGAACAAATACATATTACAAAACATTAGGTTACCCTGAAATGTCAAATTTCTATTTTCATCATTCTACAGATGCAATTTCTGATTTTAAAATAAGGTATCAACCTTCCAAAAATAGGTTCTATAATTTTTTTAACAGGAACAATTCTCCTTTTATGTGGTTACAGTACTCGCATTATTAAGAAAGTTCTTTTTTTGGAGCGATTTTTTCGAATATTTTTTTTCAATAGAGAACGAAAAAAAGTCATATTTGCATCTTAACTTTGCAACGGTTTGAATATCAGTCTTTGCTTAGTAAACCCTAATTTTAAATAGAATTTAAAATTTTCAAAAAAAGCATATTTTTCTTCGCTAACCTATGGTCCAGACGAGCCAATATAATCAAAATCAGACCATTCGTAAATTGTTTTTGGTAAAACATAACCTTTTTTAATTACATCATCTGTGATAGTAGAACCTGGATAGGGTTTGAAATAAAATATTGGTGTTGAAAAATTGGGATGCATTTGATTTAGTTCTTTTACCATACTGATTGTACTCCTTACACTTTTATCACTTTCATCGGGAAATCCAACAATAAAAGGAAAAATAACAGCAATATTGTGTTTTTTACAACGCTCGGCACAGGTATAAACCTGCTCCATCTTGATGTCTTTTTTTAACCAATCCATCATTTCTTGTGACCCGCTTTCCACCCCAATTAGCAATCGTCTTAAACCAGATTTGGCGCAAGTTTCAAAATCTTCTTCACTTAATCTAGAGCCTTGATCAGCTCTCATTGTGGCAGCCCAAGTTATATTTAAGTTTTTTCAATTAATCTTTCGGCAATTTCTACAACTCTATTTCTAAATGTAAAATAGGTTTCGTCTTGTAAATTTAAATCGGTAAATTGATATTTTTTATGTAGTTCGGCTAATTTTTCTACCATAATTTCAGCAGAAATGGCTGTCCATTTTCTTTCATAAACAAAAGGATCAGCACAAAAAGTACATCTAAAATGACAACCAGTGGAAGAAATATAATCCAATTGTCTTCTGCCTTTTTTCTGAAAATACTTTTCTACATCAATTAACTCATAATTCACATCAGAAAAAGTATCCATAGGTAAAATGGTTCTTGCTAGATTTTTAATAACTTGTCCATTTTCATTTCTATAGCAAATTCCTTTTATCATTTCTATAGGTTGATTGTTGGCAATTGCCTCTACTAATTCTTTAAATGTTTCTTCGCCTTGACCTTGAGCGGTAATATCAATGTTTTTTTTGTCGTGTAAAGTTTGTTCAGGAAAAAGCGAAGTGTGCCAACCTCCCCAAATAATTGGTAGATTTTCTCACATTTTTTTTACTTCAGAAGAAATGTAAAGCGCATCTTTAAAGGACTTCCCGTTAATGCCGTCACACCCAAACAAACTGCGCTTTCAAGATGTTTTTTTAGTGTCTCCAAAGGACTCTCATCAATTCTACCATCCACAATAATCACTTCATAACGTTCAGAATCCAATACAGAGCCAATTGCTAATAATGCTAAAGGCATGTCAAAAAACACGGCTTTGGGATTGTATAGAAGTACTGTTCATTTCAAGGGAATTGATATATAATAACAAATATAGTAAAGCAACTTGTTATTGGGAAAAGTTTATCAAAAAACAACCTTTTTGAAGTCAATAAAATTGGTGTTCAGAATTGGAATCCTTACATTTACGAAGTTTCAAAAGATTCTTTTAGAAAAATGATTACAACTTTATTTAATAATTTAACTATTAAATCAAATAATGATTTGGATTAAAATAAAATATCGTTCTTTTTTACTTTTAAACACTCTTTTGCTTAAACTAGGTTTTGGAAATAGGTTGCTAAAAAACCGTTATGGCGAGCGAATTTTAGTTTTTCATGGTATTGACGAAGTTGGAGAAACCAAATACAATAGTAGATTTCATTCTAAAGATTTTTTTGATCAATTTATTCAATACATCGCTAAACATTATAATGTAATTTCATTAGATGATTTTTACAATAAAAAGTTCAAACCAAATACACTAAATATAACTATAACCTTTGATGATGGCTATTTAAATAATTATAAATATGCGGTGCCTATTTTAGAAAAGTATGGAGTTTCAGCTACTTTTTTTATCACTACAATTTGGGATATTGTTGATTTTTTATGGCCAGATTTTTTAGATTTAGTCTCTTTTTACACTTCTAAGAATGAAATTATATTTGAAAAAAATCATTATATTAAAAACAGAAAAAACGAGTTTGTTTTCAAAGGTGTTTCTTTAAAAGATAGATGTAAAAAACTAACTTTTGATGAGATAAAACCGTTATTTACGATCTTCGATGAAGAATGGAAAAGTATTCAAAAAAAGCCATTAGATGATTATTGGCAATTAATGAATGATAACCAATATTAAACAAAATAGCTAAAAATCCTCTTTTTAACAATTGGTCTCACACAGTTATACGCACGCTAATTTAGTCGAAATTTTAATCGAAGAAGCAAAATTTGAAATTTTAAAAGGAAAAGAAATTCTAGAGAAAATTTGTACGAAACCTATTTTAGAATTTGCATTTCCCTTTGGAATCTATAACTCTGAACTAGTAAACTATTGCAAAGAAATTGGTATTTCCAAATCTCTTTTATTAGATTATAATGCTGAAAAAGATAAAAATGAAGCAACTGCAAAAAACAGATTTGTGATGAATCCTTATGTAAATTTTAAGATGCAATTACTATATTTATTAAAGGGAAAATATATTTGATATGGAAAATTTAGAGTTTACTTATAAAGATTAGACGATGATAGTTTAAAAGATGTTC
>JAAURU010000272.1 GCA_012032075.1 Flavobacterium sp. | reverse complement strand
TTATATAGAGTAAAGCGACGTTATACAAAATAGTTACTATTTTCTTTCTATGAGGTTTACATTTAATAATTAGACTAAAGCCTAAATAATATATTTAATCATAAATAAATACATAATATTTCAGATACTTTTTAATGAAAAAATATTTACCCTTTTATTGAGCTATATTATTTATAGTTGTTTTTAAATTATAAGAAAATACATATAATTAATTTATTTTAAATAATAAATGTTAAATTTTAATGTATTTCATCGATTTTATTTGCTAATAAACGAATAAGTTGTATATTTGACCTGTAATTAGTCAATAAAATTATATAATCATTCTTTCAGATTAGTTATAACTATAATTGTAAACCTTTTACCCTAAAGGCTACAATTAATTTAATAAGAGATGTTTTATATTAAGGAATAAAAATTTTCATGTTTGTTTATTTGTTTGTAAAAAAGGTATTACTACCGCCTATGTAATACCTTTTTTTATTTCATTGAAATTTAATTTAATAAGGAATATCTTATAAATTAATTTTTTTCAGTTTTCTTCAATTTTATTTCTTACTGTTTTTTTCAATTTAGTAACTAGCTTTTGTTCTATAAATCATTAAAATCCAAATATTAAATTTTGTAAGATAAATTCCATTTGAATTAAGGCAAAAATTATATAAAATAGCTTAAATGTTAAATTTTAGTGTATTTCATCGAATTTATTTGCTTGTTATCGATTATTTTGTACATTTGTCGTGTAAATCAATCACTTTATCGATTATTTACGATAATTATCCAATTTAATAATTATTACTATGAATAAAAAAATTGTAACCCTTTTTGCCCTATTGATTACAATTACTTTATTAACCGCATGTTCTTCAAATAATGAGAATTTTGAAACTGAATCATCAGTTCGTGAATTAGAGAAAACTTACATTCATTCAAGCTATGAAATAGAATTGTTAGATTTAGTGAATGGTTACAGAGTTTCAAAAGGATTAATTCCTTTAGAAATTATACAACACATTTCTTACAAAGGAAGCCAGCATAATGATTATATGATTGTTACAAACTCAGTTAATCACGATGGTTTTGATGAAAGAAAGATGAATTTACAACAAGTTCTTGGAGCTTATAGAGTAGGAGAGAACGTTGCTTATGGTTTTGCATCAGCTCAAGCGACAATGAATGCTTGGATAAATAGTGAAGCGCACCGAAATAACTTAATGGGAGATTACACTCACTTTGGGATTTCTATAAAAGAAGATGCTAATGGTAAAAAATATTATACTAATATGTATATAAAGAAATAGATTTTTTCATGTTTGTTTATTTGTTTGTAAAAAGGCATTACTATTCCAAAGTAATGCCTTTTTATTTTTCTTAAAAATAGATTACTCCATTTTAGAAATAATAAATTCACTTCTTCTGTTTTTCTGATGGTCTTCTTCCGAACAATAAACACCATCTGAACATTCATTAACTAATTGAGTTTCTCCATAACCTTTTGCAGTTAAACGTTCTAGTTTAATACCGTTAGCAATCATAAATGCCATGGTAGATTTAGCTCTTCTATCAGATAAAGCTTCATTATATTTATGTGTTTGCCTACTATCTGTATGTGATCGTATATCTATATACATATTTGGATACTCTTTCATTACCTCAATAACTTTTTGAATATCTTTAGCGGCATCGGGTCTAATATTTGATTTGTCTAAATCAAAGAAAATGAGACTAATGTCAAATATTTTAGCCAAATCTGTTCCTTTTTCAAATGGAAATAGAGTTCTCTCAAGTGCTATATTAATTTCAGTTTTACCAGTTTTATTTACTGGTTCAACAGGTTTTTCTGCAGTTTCATATTCATCTTTTTTGGCTCTAATAAAATATTTTTTGTTACAGTCTATTTCAAAAGAATATTCAGCTTTATCATTTGTAGTAGTAACTTCTAATTCTTTCATGTTTTCATCTAATAAAACCACAGTAGAATTAGGTAAAATTTCTTTTGTCTTTAAATCGGTTACAATACCATATAAAGTATTTGTACAAACGGTAAATTTGTAAATATCATCAAAACCTTCACCACCATTTCTACTGGATGTAAAATAACCTGTTTTTTTGTATTTATAATAAAACTAAAATCGTCTTTACTACTATTTATAGGTTTTCCAATATTTATAGGTTTCTGAAAAGTATTTTCCTCAAACTTTGATTCAAAAATGTCTAGACCACCAAGCCCTAGATGTCCATCAGATGCAAAATACAAGGTTCCATCTGGTGCAATAAATGGAAAACTTTCTCTTCCTTCGGTATTAATTATTTCCCTAAATTTTCTGGTTTTCCATATTTATCATTTTTTCAATAGAAACTTTAAAAATATCTGCACCGCCTAATGTTCCAGGCATATCAGACGAAAAATATAATGTTTTTTCATCTACACTTAAAGCTGGATGTGCTGTGCTATATAAGTCGCTATTGAATGGTAATTCTTTAATGTTTGTCCATTCTCCATCAACTAAACTAGCTTTATATATTTTAATAAGAGTAGTTCGCTCTTTATCCATTCCTTTATCATTACCTTTTTTTCCTTCTAAAAAGTTATTTCGAGTAAAATAGATTGTTTTTCCATCCTTTGTAAAAACAGCAGAAGCTTCATTGAATTTTGAGTTAATTGATGGAGAAAAGTTTTCTGGCTCAGTTAAACTTCCATCTTCATTGACTGTTGAAACATAAAAATCGGTAAAATTTTGGTTAGTCCAATCATGTACTTTTTTTACCAGTACTTTGTCTGGTCTTGATGATGTAAAAACTATTTTATCATCATAAAATGATGTTCCAAAATCATAATATTTAGAATTAATTGATACTTTATCAATTAAATATTTTCCTGAATTTTCAGCTAATTCTTTAATATAATCTTTATTGTTTTGAAACTTAGTTCCTCTTGAATCAGTTGTTTTTTCATTAAATAATGCTAGATATTTGTTAGAATTTTTATAATCTTCTATTGATTTTAAAGATTGTGAATATCTAAAATAATATTCAGGTTCAACTTCACCTTCTAAACTGAATAATTCTTTATACCAATTAGCTGCTTTATCTAATTCTCCATTAAAATAATATGCATTTCCAAGCTTTTTAAAAGTTCAGGTGATTTATATCCTTTGCTAGCTACTTTTTCGTAAATCTCAATAGCATCTATATAGGAATATTTTTTATACTTTTTATCAGCAATAGCAATTTTTGTTCCTTGGGCATTACCCAAAAAATAAAAAAAGATTAATAATATAGGTAGTAATTTTTTCATAATCATTTTATATTTAAAAGAATCTTGGAGAGGTTATTCTATTTGTTGTTGAAATTTCATAACGCAAAAATATTTCATGTGAACCTGAATTATAATTACTTAATCGAGTTGTTTCGGTATCATAACCATATCCTATAAACCAAGATTTAGAAATTTGGAAACCTACTAAACCACTTAATGCAGCACTCCATCTGTAAGCCGCTCCAAGTGTTAGTTTATCATTAATTAAAAAATTAGCAGTTATATCAGTCTGTAATGGAGCTCCTTCAACTATCTTAGTTAATAAAGCTGGTTTGAATTGAAGATTTTCACTGAAATCAAAAACATGTCCAGCTATAAAATAATAATGCATTCTTTGTCTTGTTATGGCAACAGTATTATCATCATAACTAGCGGTTTCAAAAATATTTGGAACTGATAAGCCAAAATATGTATTATCTGAGAATAAATAAAGACCAGCTCCTATATTTGGAGAAAACTCACTTTTTAAATTTTGAAACTGTGGATCATTTTGATTGAATATGTTTAATTTATTTACGTCTAAATTAAATAAGTTAGCAGTTCCTTTTAAACCTAATGATAGTCTAAAATTTTCTGATACAGGAATAAAATAGGCTAAATCTGCTGAAATTGAATTTTCTACTGTTGGTCCTATTTTATCATTAACAAATGATAATCCTACTCCAAAATTACTGACTCCTAATGGAGTATTAATTGAAAAATTATTGGTAACTGGAGCTCCATCTAAACCAACCCATTGTGTTCTATGTAATAAGAAAACGCTTAATAAGTCTCTACTACCAGCATATGCAGGATTTATGTTTACTGTATTATACATATATTGAGTATATTGAGAATCTTGTTGGGCATAACTCAGTGTCACAATAAATGTAAATAAAAGTATATGTAATTTTGTTTTCATAGGTGATATTATTTTTTTAACTGGCATTTTAAATTATTTATTCAAATATAAATAACCACTTTTATCAAATGTATTATTTTCTGCATCTTTATATTTTAGAATATAATAATAAGTGCCATCTGGTAATAGTTCATTTTTTGCAATTGTAGTTCTTCCTTCTGAATATCCTTTAAATGAATTACTTACATTATTGTAGGCTCTTGTTTCATAAACTAAAATTCCCCATCTGTTATAGATTTCTACTGTATTATCGGGATAACATTCTAATCCATCAATGAAGAAAAATTCATTAGTATTATCATTATTTGGAGAAACTGCATTATAAATTACAATATCACAAGCAGGTAGAACAACACAATCATCATTAACAGCTATATTTATTTCATAAATACTAGGACAGCCATTAGTTCCAGAAATTAGATAGTGAATTATATAATTTCCAACACTTAAATTTGTTGGGTTAAAAGTAGATCCACTTAGTCCACCTGAATTTGAAATGTCAACCCATTGACCCGTTAAAGGAATATTTGAATTAAGCAAAGTAAATAAGTCAACAGATATATCTAGTGTACAAATCTCAAAAGGAATTATTTCTATTGGATTTGTGTTTGCACTTACATTAATAGTTTGAGTAAATAGTTCACTATTTCCACAAAAATCAATTACCAACCAATCTCTTACAATAACATATTCACTTGCAGAAATTGTAGTTATTTCTTCGTTAAAAATTACTTCAACTGATGCACTACAATTATCTACAAATTCTAAAACTGGAATTTCTGGAATCGCACTACAATTTACTGCAATAGTATTAGTAAAAGGTGTAACCAATGTAGGAGCGGTAGTATCTTGAACCGTAATAGTTTGCGAAGCTGTTGCTAGGTTACCACAACGGTCAATTGCTCTCCAAGTTCTAGTGATGATATAATTAGACGGACAACTTCCAGCTGTTGTAGTTTCTGTCAAAGTAACCACAATTGGATTGGTATCACAAGCATCAGTAGCTGTTATGGTTGCAGGAGCAGGAATTGCGTTACATTGAACGGTTACATTTGCAGGAATTGTTTGTACGAATGTTGGTGCTGTAGTATCTTGAACGGTAATAGTTTGAGAAGCTGTTGCTAGGTTACCACAACGGTCAATTGCTCTCCAAGTTCTAGTGATGATATAATTAGACGGACAACTTCCAGCTGTTGTAGTTTCTGTCAAAGTAACCACAATTGGATTGGTATCACAAG
>JAAURU010000271.1 GCA_012032075.1 Flavobacterium sp. | reverse complement strand
TCATATAAGCTCTTGCTAATGCAATTTTTTGCCATTGTCCGCCCCGATAATTCTTGCCCTTTTACAAAACGCTTACCTAATTGTTGTTCATAACCATAATCTAGTTCTGAAACGACTTCTTCAGCTAAACTTAATTTTGCCGCTTTTTCAATGCGTTCCATATTATCAATTTCGTCTATTTTACCAATAGCGATATTTTCTTTTACAGTAAATTCGTAACGGAAAAAATCTTGAAACAACACCCCAAAATACGCTTGGTATTCTTTTTTATTGTAACGATTAATGTTAACTCCATCTAACAAAATTTCTCCTTTTGTTGGTTCGTAAAAACGCAATAATAATTTAGTTAAAGTTGTTTTTCCAGCACCATTTTGACCCACAAATGCTATTTTTTCTCCTGCTTTTATTACAAAGTTAACGTTTTTTAATATTTGGTGTTCCGATTCAGGATAAGCAAAATACACATTTTTAAATTCGAATCCCTGCTGAATTTCTTTGGGTAAAGGCACATCTTCTTTTGCAATTGGTTCTGATGAAATGTCAATAAAGTCAAAATAATCTTTTAAATACATAGCACTTTCTGAAATTCGGGTAAACCTTGAAAAGAAATCTTGTAAACTCTTCATCAATCGATTAAAACTTCCTGATAAGAAAGTCAATTCACCTAAAGTAATTACTCCAGATAAAACGCGGTAAATAATAAAAACATAAGCTGCATAATAACTTATTGAACCTAATAAATTGAATAAAAAACCATAACTGGATCGTTTTATGACCAATTTTTTATTCAAATTGAAATATTTGTTTGCCAAATTTTGAAAACGTTCTACTACAAAATTGGTTAACCCAAAAAGCTTGATTTCTTTTGCTGTTTTATCATTGGCTCCTATGTATCTTAAATAATCCAATTCTCTGCGTTCTGCTGTCCAACTTCTAGCTAGTGAATATTGTTGTTGACTGAAACGAATTTCATTCAAAAAAGACGGAATTATACTTAAAACCAATAATATAATTAAATAAGGTTCAAAATAGATTAAACCGGCAATTAAAGTGACTATGGAAATGGTATTTTGGGCTTGACCCAAAACATTTGACATTAAATCTACACGACCAGTTGTTTGTGTTCTTGCGCGTTCTAATTTATCGTAAAATTCTGAATTTTCGAGTTGGCTAATGTCAATTTCATTAGTTTTTTGAATGATTTGAACTGAAGTTTGAATGTTATATTGGTCACCCAAAATGCCATCGGTTAAAGAAATGACTCTACTTACTAAATCAGAAGCAACTACTAATACAAATTCGATGGCAACATATTTCCAAAGTACTGAAAAATCAGTTTCAGAAGTCGTTGTAATGCGAATGATTTCATCGATTATAATTTTCCCAATCCAAAGAATAATTACTGGAAGTAAAGCAGCAATTAAGCGACAAAAAGAAGAAATCAAAAACAGCTTTTTATTGGTTCTCCAAATTTCTTTAAAAAATCGTGGTATAAAAAAAAGCGAACTAAAAGAGGCTTTTAATCCGGTTTTTTTCTTGTCTGATAATGATTTTGGTTGAGAAACAGCCATTTTTAATAGTGTTCAGTAATCAGTGTTCAGTAATTCAGTAGCTTACTGCTAACTTTTTACTGAACACTGAACACTTGTTTAAAGCATTCCTAATTCTAATTTAGCCTCTTCACTCATTAAATCTTTACTCCATGGTGGATCGAAAGTAATTTCAACCTCAGCCGATTTTACTTCGTCTATCGATTTAATTTTTTCTTCTACTTCTAAAGGTAATGATTCCGCTACAGGACAATTTGGAGACGTTAATGTCATTAAAATTTTTACATCATTATCTTCATTAATCATTACATCGTAGATTAATCCTAATTCATAGATATCTACAGGAATTTCTGGGTCATAAATTGTTTTTAAAACTTTTACAACGCGTTCTCCTAGGTTTATTTCGTCTTTATATTCTTCCATTTTACTGTATTCAGTGTTCAGTTGTTAGTATTCAGTAATTTTAAGTGTTCAGTTACTTCCAAATTTAGCTTAAATGACTTATATGTTTATTTATTTTTTGCATTAAATGCCAAAGCATACATTTTTATTTTTTTAATCATAGAAACCAAACCGTTTGCACGCGTAGGAGATAAATGCTCTTTTAAGCCTATTTTGTCAATAAAATTTGTATTAGCATCCAAAATTGTTTGTGGTGATTGATTGGAAAACACTCTAATTAAAATAGCAATAATTCCTTTGGTTAAAATGGCATCACTATCTGCTGTAAAAACAATATTTCCATTATTTTCCTCAGCATGCACCCAAACTTTCGATTGGCAACCTTTTATAATATTATCTTCTGTTTTGTATTTTTCTTCAATAAGAGGTAGCGTTTTTCCTAGTTCTATCATGTATTCATAACGCTGCATCCAATCGTCAAACATTGAAAATTCATCTACAATTTCATCTTGTATGGCTTGTATTGTCATTATTTTTCTGCTTTTTCTGCTATTTTTAAAATTAAGTTTACCACTTTTTCAATTTCAACAGGTGGTGTTCCTCCATCAAAATCGGAAGTTGAATACATTGTATCTCCTTCTTTCATTTTTAAATTTGTTATTGGAGCACCATCATAAAAACGTGCTTGCGTTGGGTCTTTAAAAGTTGACAAATCCTTTGGATTAACCTCTTTACAAGCTTTTTCTAAGGCTTCCCTATCTGATTTGCTAATTGTTGCAACAGTTGGTTTTTCTTCTCTAGCATTTTGTATAGAAATAGAAGAACCTTGAATTTCAATTTTTTTGAAATAGCCTCTAGTCATTGATTCATAAATAAGAACTGGCATAGTTTGACTTGTTGTCATAGTTTCTTCTTTTGTAGATATCGTTTCTTCTCTAGTTTCAGACTGAGAAGTTAAAGCTGTTTCTGTTGCTTTCTTTTGACAATTACAACTTGTTATCGTTATAATTAGTGTTGATAAAATTGTTAGTGCCTTCATGTTTATTTGTTTTTTTAAGATAACATTAGTTTTGCTTTTTTAACGGCTTCTACAAAGATATCAATTTCTTCCTTGGTATTGTAAAAAGCAAAACTCGCTCTTATTGTTCCAGTAATCTTAAAGAAATCCATTATAGGTTGCGCACAATGATGTCCAGTTCGTACCGCTATACCTAATTTATCTATAATCGTGCCAATATCGTAAGGATGAATACCGTCAATGTTAAAAGAAATTACAGAAGCCTTCTTAGTTAAGTCTTTTGGGCCATAAATGGTTACTCCTTCAATTTCTTGTAATCGTTTAGTTCCATATGCTAACAATTCGTGTTCTTGTTTAGCAATGTTATCAAAACCTATAGTATTAATATAATCTATTGCTGTTCCAAAAGCTATTCCACCACAAATATTAGGTGTTCCTGCTTCAAATTTATGAGGTAAATCGGCATACGTTGTTTTTTCGAAAGAAACCGTTGCTATCATTTCTCCACCACCTTTGTATGGAGGTAATTTTCTTAACCATTCTTCTTTTCCATATAACATTCCAACACCTGTTGGTCCACACATTTTATGAGCTGAAGTTACATAGAAATCAACATCTAAAGCCTGAACATCTGGTTTTAAATGTGGACAAGCTTGTGCTCCATCAATTAAAACAGCTGCACCTGCTTTATGCGCTTTTTCGATGATGTATTCAATAGGATTAATAGTTCCTAAAGCATTTGAAATATGATTACAGAACACTAATTTTGTTTTATTGGTAAGTAATTTATCATATTCCTCCATGATTAATTCTCCATCCAAACTCAGTGGCAAAACTCTTAAAACTGCACCTACTTTTTCACAAAGCATTTGCCAAGGCACAATATTACTATGATGTTCCAATGCAGAAACGATAATTTCATCTCCTTTTTTTAAAATTGACGCAAAACCATTAGCTACTAAATTAATGCTTTCTGTAGTTCCAGAAGTAAAAATAACCTCGTAGTTGTGTTTTATATTAAAATGCTTTTGAATTTTTAAACGTGCTTCTTCATAAGCGTCAGTCGCTAATTGGCTTAACGTATGAACACCACGGTGAATATTGGCATTATATCTTGAATAATAATCAACAATAGTATCAATTACCACTTTTGGAGTTTGAGAAGTGGCTCCGTTATCGAAATATACTAATGGTTTTCCGTTTACTTGTTGCGAAAGAATTGGAAAATCGGCTCTTACTTTTTGAACATCAAACATTTCATATCAATTTGAATACAAATTTACAACTTGATTATTTAAAAGTAGAATAAATAAAGGTTAAAATGTATTTGAATTTTTTAACAGCTGTTGTAGTAAAATATAAAAACAAAATAAAGAGTCATTTATATAATAATCAACTCATAATGAATAGTGATAATTTATTATTTTAATATTAGTAAACAATTAACTTTACATATTTTTATATATGTAAATAA
This sequence comes from Flavobacterium sp., assembly GCA_012032075.1. Classification (GTDB taxonomy): domain Bacteria; phylum Bacteroidota; class Bacteroidia; order Flavobacteriales; family Flavobacteriaceae; genus Flavobacterium. The sequence continues at coordinate 1,022 of JAAURU010000271.1, read as the reverse complement.
ATTTATTTACTTTTGTATGAGATTAGTAAACAAATTTGCTTACTTTATTAAATATGAGAACGAAAAACCAAATAATAATTGAACAATTGGACAGGAAATCTGATTTGTTTATTGAAGCAAGTAAAATGACTGTTCCAAGTAATGGTTGGATTCATTTGATTAGAAAAAGTTTAAATATGACTTTGGAACAACTTGGAAAAAAACTTGGAAAAAGTAAACAAGGAGTTCGTGCTATTGAAGAAAGTGAAAAAAACCAAGCCATCTCTATAAAATCCTTAAAAGAAGTTGCTAAAGCTTTAGATATGCAATTAGTCTATGGTTTTGTTTCTAATAGTGGTAGTTTTAGTAATTATATTGATATCAAAGCAAAAGAATTAGCAACAAAAATAGTATTGCGAACGCATCAAACCATGAGCTTAGAAAATCAAGGGAATAGTAAAGAAATTATTGAAAAAGCAATTCAAGATTTGACTGTAGAAATTAAACAAGAAATGAAGAGAAGTTTATGGGATTAGATTTGAATTATCAACTTGGTCAAACACCTTTAGAGGAAGAAGAAAAAGAAGGTTTACTTATAGAAACGATTTCAACTATGCAGGAATTAGATGAATTCGAACAACTAAACATTGAAAAGGCTATTGAATGGACAATTAGAAATAAATTCAAGCTGGAAAAGATTCTAACAGAAGGTTTTATAAAACAAGTTCATGAAAAAATGTATAATGAAGTGTGGAAATGGGCAGGAGAATTTAGAAAAACAGATAAAAACATAGGTGTTAACTGGATACAAATAGGAATTGAACTCCGTTATTTGTTAGATGATACTAACTATTGGATAAAAAACAAGACTTATTCTGATGAGGAAATTGCTATTCGATTTAAACATAGAATTGTTAAAATTCATTGTTTTCCAAATGGAAACGGAAGACATTCAAGATTAATGGCAGATATAATTATGGAAAATATTTTTAAAAAGCCTGCTTTTTCATGGGGTTTTAAAAATAGATTATTAGCAGATGAAA
>JAAURU010000270.1 GCA_012032075.1 Flavobacterium sp. | reverse complement strand
TTTAATGCCAATGAGATTGGTTTGGGTTGTGACTCTTTTTTTGGGAATGACATTTTCGATGCAAAGAAAATTGGCTCGTTAGCTATGTTGTTATTACAATAGATTAATACTCTAGTATCGAATGAAGGAATTATTTGAGCTAAATTATCTTGAGTGAAATCAGAAAAATTCAAATGAATGGCTCCTTTTATGTGCTTTTTATCGTACATTTCTTTGGAGCGAGTATCTAATATAATTGTATTTTCATTTTTTGAAAATTTTTCAAAGGTTGCCCAATTAATCAGTCGATCTTTTCTATAGTTTTTACTTCAACTGTTAGTTTTTCAAAAGCATCAAAATCCACTATTGAAGGAGTGAAATTACTTGACGAATTTTGTGCTGTATTAAATGTTAAAGCAATCATTAGTAGTACTGTTATTAAATTAGTTTTCATGTTTTTGATGGTTATTTGATTCAAATTTAGGGAGATAGTAAAAGCAATTTTTGGAGACTTGGTGAAACCTAACTTTCACTTGGTAAACACTTTTAAAAATGAATACTAAAAGATTTATCTTTACATTGTTATAAGAAAGAACCAAAATGCGAAATAGAAATATCCTATATACACTTGTTATCCTATGTTTGATGTCTTTTCAGATGCAAGCACAAGACACTATTAAAAAGAAAGAGGGTAAGGTTTCTTTATCTAAATCTGTAAAGAAATTAGAAAGGTCGATTGATACAAATGACGATTACAAAACAGCAAAGAATTATGAAGAATTGGCTTTGGTATACCAAAAAAAGGGAGATTTAGCTAAAGCGGAAACATATTATAAAAAAGCGGAGGCCATTTATGCTAAATTAAAAAAGCGGAAGAAAAAGACAAGAGTAACTCGTGCTATTGCACAAACCCAAGAAAAACAAAACAAGACCGTTCCAGCCATTCAGAGTTATGAAAGTGCTGGAAGCATTGCAGATGATGAAATTTCCCAACAATTGAATTATAATGATGCGAATCGATTGCGAAATCAAAGTAATCCAAAAGCGCAATCGGATTATATCAATTCGAATATTCAATTGCTGGAAGAAAAGGCAAAAGATAAAAGTGTGACACCTGCCAAAAAAGAAAATATTCAGGAAGAAGTTGCCAAAGCGTATGTTCAAAAAGCAGAAGCGGATTTGTCTAATGCCGAATCTGAAGAGGCAATCGAAAGTTATAAAAGTGCTTTAGATTATGTGGCTACCAAACCCGAAGCAATTGCAATAAAAAATAAAATAGCCGAAGTATATAAAGAGGAAAACCAATTGGACAGAGCATTAGCAATTAACTTAAATCTTTTAGAAGAAGCTAAAAAGACTAATGATTTTGATACCGAAATTAAACAGTTACAAGAAGTAGCTACTATTTATTTTCAAGCTAATCAACCTGAGAAAGCTGTTGCATCACTAAAAGAATCGTATGCTTTGGCTTCCAAAATAGGAAATTCTGCAGCAGTAAAAAACAGCTTAAATCAATTGGTTGCTTATTATAAATCGAAAGGGAACGATACAGAAAGTATACTTTTGTATGATGATTTTATGAGTAATTTCGATAAAATTGTAGCTGCTGATAGTTCGTTAATTGATACTAAGGTTTTCCAAATTTCAGAAAAGAAAATCCTACAATTAGAAAAAGAAAAAGCATTAAAAGACGAATTAATAAGCAAGAAAAATAAGTTTAATTATTTCTTGATAGGTTCGCTTGTTTTGCTTTTTATCTTTTTTGCTTTGATTGTAAAAGCCTTGTATTCGATTAAAACAAAAAACAAGAAAATAGCGTTGCAATCGTTACGACGAGAAATGAATCCGCATTTTATTTTTAATAGTTTGAATAGTGTGAACCAATTCATTTCTGAAAATAAAGAGCTAGAAGCCAATAAATATTTGAGTTCGTATTCCAATTTGATGCGCAACATGATGGAAAATTCCAATAAGGATTTCATTAGTTTAAGTAACGAAATCGAACAGCTGAAAAAGTATTTGGATTTAGAACATTTGCGTTTTCAAGACCAATTTGACTACCAAATTATAGTAGATGGAAACTTAGATAGCGAAGTTACTTTTATTCCGAATATGATTTTGCAACCTCATTTAGAAAATGCAATTTGGCACGGATTACGTTACAAAGAAGGAAAAGGCAATTTGCTATTGAAGTTTGAATTGCTTCAAAAAAAAGTACAAATTTCTATTGACGATGATGGTATTGGGTTAACCCAAAGTAAAGCTTTGAAGACGATTAATCAAAAAGTACATCAATCTAGAGGAACTACTAATACTTTAGAACGGATTAAATTGTTAAACGATTTGTACAAAATGAACATCACCTTTTCTATTACCGAAAAACAAGCACCAGAAACCGGAACAATTGTTGTAATTTCAGTTCCATTACTCGATAAAATATGACAGGATTACAAAAAATAAGAAGCGTTATTGTAGAAGATGAAACCGCTGCGAGAGAAGTCTTAAAAAACTATCTTAAAAAGTATTGTCCGCAAGTTGAGGTCATAGGAGAAGCGGCAAACATTAAAGAAGCTGTTCCGTTATTACATGAAGTGGAACCGCAATTGGTTTTCCTCGATGTGGAAATGCCTTTTGGCAATGCTTTTGATGTTTTAGAAGCCTGTAAAGACTTGCAATTTGAAACCATTTTCGTGACTGCTTTTTCTGAATATTCTTTAAAAGCCCTGAATCAAAGCGCGGCTTATTATTTGCTAAAACCCATTAGCATTGAAGAACTGATTTTGGCTGTGAATAAAGTCCAACAACAAATTTCCAATCACGATTTACTCAACCGAAATAAAATCATAGTAGAAAATTTCAGAGAACCCAAACCCGAAAAACAACAAGTCATTTTACCAACATTAGAAGGTTTTGAAGTGGTTTTAATGAAAGATATTGTACGCTTAAAAGGCAATGGCAACTTCACCGATTTGTTTTTAGTAGATGGTTCTAAAAAAATGGTGTGTCGGTTTTTAAAACACTTTTCAGAGATTCTACCTTTCCCTTTTATGAGAGTGCATAAATCCCATATTATCAATATCCATTTTGTAAAATCCTATAACAAAGGAGGTTTTATTACACTACAAGACGAAGCAGAAATTGAGGTTTCGAGTACTTATAAAGAGGAGTTTTTAAGTCGGTTTAAGTAGATTTGCCTTTAGTCTTTAAAATATATTTATTACCACATAGATTGCATAGTGGTTATATGAATTTTATAGTAGTTTTTAAGAAAATTTGAATTTTACACATAGTAAGTAAACAATGTAAATTTATGTTTAGCAAAGCTACTTTATATACTGCCATTTTCTTTTTTTTATTTGTTTTTACATATAGTAGTTAGACTTAAGTTGTGATTCTATGTTTAGTACTAATACTGAATAAGATTATTTTCTAACTATATACTATTTGCATACACTATAGCAACCTTTAAGCAGCCTTTAAGCAACCTTTGATATGTAGTGTTGATGGAAGCTGGAAGCTGGAAGAGAGAAGAGGGAAGATGGAAGAGGGATGCTGGAAGATAGATGCTGGAAGAGTGAAGAGTTTTTTTATTTAAAAATATTAGATTTTTTTCTTTCTTTTTATTTGATTATTTTCTTATAAGTATTATATTTGTACCCTAACATTTTAATATTTATAAATTATGGCAAAATCAAATGGCATTTTGAAAATTGAGGGTACAATTGAAGATTTAACCTTTTACAAAAAAGATGGTAAAAACTTTGTGAGAAGAAAAGGAGGTGTTTCTAGAGAACGCATTTTAAATGATGCAAGTTTTGTGAGAACTAGAGAAAATGGTGCTGAGTTTTCACATAGTGCTAGTGCTGGTAAGCTACTTCGTTTAGCCCTTGGGACATTAGTTTTTAAAGCGAAAGACAGTAAGCTTTCCAGTAGATTAGTACAAACGATGTCTAAAATTAAAAACTTAGATACTCTTTCTTTAAGAGGGCAAAGAAGAGTTAGTGCTGGGCTTGCAACGGCTGAGGGGAAGCAAACTTTAAAAGGGTTTGATTTTAATGCTAACGCTCCTTTAAAAAGTGTATTGTTTGCTCCCTACACTTTTGACAGTGCTACTGGTACTATTTCATTTACTGATTTTGTCCCTGCTGAGCAATTGCAATTTCCACAAGGAGCAACGCATTTTAGCATGCAAAGTGCGGTTTTACAACTGGATTTTGAGACTGAAGCTTCTGAAATTGCTTATAGTGCTGCTGTAAATTTACCTATTTCACTAACACCAAATTCTAGTGTTTTGACTCCTACTACTGTACCAACAGGAACTGGTGTGCAATTGTTCTTACTGTTTATTTCTTTTTATCAAGAGGTAAATGGGGTACAATATTCTTTAAAGAATGAATCGTATAATGTATTGCATATTATTGAGGTGCTGTAAGCGGTTTTTAATTTGTGTCTTTACTCCTTGTTGTGTGAAACAGCAAGGAGTTTTTAACATAAATTATAGTTTTTATGTAACTATTGTTAAAGTTAAAAATCACATTAACGATTAAAACATACACTTTAACGAAATGCAATTGTAATTTTAATAGTGGATTGTTTTTAATATTACTTTCGCGCAAAATTTTAAAATTAAATACACCATTATATGAAACAGCTATTACTTGTTTTTATGTTTTTTGTTACTTTTTCTGGGTTTTGTCAAAAGAGAATTAAATTCGAATACGATAGCTCTGGTAATCAAATTAAACGGCATGTGGTTTTGACTAGTGCAAGAGTAGCCTCTAATGATTCCCTTATTAAAGGGGTTGAAGATTTAAAAGAAGAAGATTTGCAAAAAAATTCTCCAGAAGATGTGCTTTCTTATTATCCTAACCCTGTTAGAGATGAATTGTATTTAAAGTGGGATTTAATTGAAAATAATAAAGTTTTGAAAATTGAAGTATATGCTTTTAATGGTCAACTAATAAAATCCTTTATAAATCTAGAAAAGGAAAGTACAAAGACAATTCCATTTAATGAACAACCAGATGGTACTTATCTTGTAATTTTATTTTACACTAACAACGAACAAAAATCTATTACCTTAGTTAAACAATAAGCCATGAAGAAATTATTACTTTTAGCAACGCTTTTTATAAGTTTTTTTTCTTACTCTCAAAGAAATGTTTTAACAGATCCAGACGGTAATCCTATTGATATAATAATAGATCCAAATGACCCTTCTGATCCAATTATTTTAGACCACCAACTTCTTCTATATTAAACCCAGCAATTATAGCTGGTGAGGTGGGTGTTACAAGTGGAGCTTTATCTGTTTCAGGAACAGGTGGAGCAGTTTACAGCATTCCTATTAAAGTACCACCAGGAATCAAAGGTGTAGAACCAAATGTAACTTTGAATTATAATAGTCAAGGTGGTGATGGGTATGCAGGATTAGGGTGGAATATAAATGGAGTTTCAAAAATAAGTAGAGTTCCTTCTACATTATATCATGATAGTACCATTGATCTAGTAGATTTAGAT
>JAAURU010000269.1 GCA_012032075.1 Flavobacterium sp. | reverse complement strand
TTTAACAAATGGAAATTTTCAGGGACTGTTAATACTGGTTATCAATTAGGTACAGGATATACTTTAGTGCCTAATACTGTAACTAATACTTCACCTGGACAAATGATAATAGCTACTTCAACAGGCTCATTAAATAATAATTTTTTAAACTTTACTGATCATACTGGTGGTGGAAATATGCTTGTTGTAGATGGTGGAAATGCACAACAAAACATTTTGGTCTGCAGGAACTGGTAGTTCTGGAGTTTGTGGTTTAACTATAGGTAATACTTATTCATTTAGTTATTGGATAAGAACAGTTTCAAATAATATTAGCAATACTCAATTAAACTTAAGACCACAAATTGGTGTAACTTTTGGAGGTGTTTCAAATTTTACCTTGGTTTCAGGAAGTGAATATGCTACGGTTTCTAGTACTTCTACTTGGCAACAAGTTACTTATGCTTTTATTGCTAGCTCAAACTGTGTTACTATAGATTTGAGAGATATAAATACAAACGGTGGTGGAAACGATTTTGCAATTGATGATTTAGAAGTGTTTTTGATTCCATGTTTTCCGCAAACTTTAGCAATAACTAATCCTCAAATTGTTTGCTCACCTAATACTGTTAATATTACAGTTCCTGCTATTACTAATGGTAGTATTATTCCTGGAGGTATAATTTCATATTGGCAAGATGCATTAGCAACCATTCCTTTAACAAATGCTAATGCAATTTCAATTAGTGGAACATATTATATTAAGAGTACTGCAGGAACATGCCAAGATATAAAACCAGTTGTAGTAACTATTGTAAATTCAATTACACCAACTTTTATTCAAGTCCCAGCAATTTGTACTGGTGGGAATTTTACTTTGCCTACCACTTCAACAAATGGTATTACAGGAGTGTGGTCTCCAGCAATAAGTAATACAACAACTACTACCTATACATTTACCCCAAATACATCTGTTGCACCTGAGTTAATTAATAATGGGAACTTTTCATCTGGTAACACTGGTTTTACCTCAGATTATACTTTTCAATACTATAATAGTAATGCAAAAGAATATGGTATTAGAACAACTGCTCAATCATGGTATTTTGCTTTCGATGCTTGTACTGGTAATGGTGGAACAAATAATTTTTTAATCGCAAATGGTTCTGGGATAAATACAGATGCAGTTTGGAGAAGTCAAACTATAAATGTAATACCTGGACAGCAATATGAATTCAGTTATTTTGCTCAAAGCGTAGTGCCATCAAGTCCGGCTAGATTAGAGGTTTTAATTAATGGAGTTTCTATGGGAATTAATACTTTGCCATTAACTACTTGTAACTGGATAAAAAATTCATTTGTTTGGAATTCCCAAACAAATACAACGGCTACTATATCAATAATTAATAGAAATGTTGACGCATTAGGAAATGATTTTGGAATTGATGATATAAGTTTTAAATCTTTATCAGCTGGTTGTGTTCTTCCAACTACAATGACAATTACAGTAAATCCAGTTGTTATACCAACGTTCAATACAGTTGCACCAATTTGTTCAGGAGCTACATTAGCAGCATTACCTACAACATCATTGAATACTATAACAGGAAGTTGGTCACCAGCATTAAATAACACAGCCACAACAACCTATACCTTTACACCAACTGCAGGTCAATGTGCTAATACAGCAACTTTGACAATTACTGTAAACCCTAGTAATATATCTCCAACTTTTAATCAGGTACCATCAATTTGCTTAGGTGAGGTTTTGGTACCACTTCTAACTACTTCGTTAGAAGGAATCACCGGGACTTGGTCACCAGCTTTGGATAATATGGAAACTAAGATTTATACATTTACTCCTGATATTGGTCAATGTGCTTTAAATCAAACGATGACTATAACTGTCAACACACCAATTACCCCAACTTTTAACGCAATTAACCCAATTTGCGAAGGTGATTTTCTTGCTCCGTTACCAAACGTTTCTTTAGAAGGAATCACAGGAACTTGGTCACCAGCTTTGGACAATACAACAACAACACTTTATACATTTGAACCAGATGCAGGTCAATGTGCTTCAAATCAGCGATTAGAAATTGTGGTTAACATACCTATATATCCAGATTTTGAAGAATTAATACCTATTTGTGAAGGAGAAATTGCACCAGTACTACAAAACACTTCTCTTAATGGAATTACTGGAACATGGAATCCATCTATAGTTGATAATATAACTAGTGGTTTCTATATATTTACCCCAGATTCAGGTCAATGTGCTTCAATTGGAGAATTATACATGCAAGTTAATCAACCAACGCTTACAAATGTAACTTGTGAAGTAGGAGAACCATTTTCAGGAAATAGAACCATAACAGTTTACGCTTCTTTAGACGGATTTTATGAGTATCAATTAGATAATGGTATTCCTCAATATGAAAACGTATTTCAAAATGTAGAGCCAGGAGCACATATTGTTACTGTGAGTGATGTAAATGGTTGTTCAGCATCTATCACTAAAGAAGTTATCATTATAGATTATCCTAAATTTTTTACTCCAAATGGAGATGGGTATAATGATTATTGGAATATTATTGGTTTAAACCAACCCGATGCTAAAATTTATATATTTGATCGTTATGGGAAGCTATTAAAGCAAATTTCAACTGAAACACAAGGTTGGGATGGCACTTTTAATGGGGCTCAGTTACCTTCAACTGATTATTGGTTTACAATAGATTATGTAAATGTTGAAAATAATAATAAAAATCAATTTAAAGCACATTTTACATTGAAAAGATAAAGTTAAAACATTTTTTTAGAGTTAGTTATCCTAAAATTATTAGATAGGTTATCATTTAATTGGTAACCTTTTCTTGTTTTTATTCCTCAATAACAATTTCCTTCCCATTTCTCGACCATTCACTCCACGAACCCACGTATAATTTTGGAATGTCTAATCCAGCACTGGCAATCGCTAAAAGCGTATGACAAGCCGTAACTCCAGAACCACAATGCACAATGCGATTTTCGACGGGAATATCTCTAAAGACCGTTTCATATTTTTCTTTCAGTTCTGAAGGAGACAAAAACAACCCGTTTTCATCCAAATTAGTTGAAAAAGGCATATTCACAGCATTCGGAATATGACCTGCAATCAAATCCAAAGGTTCTACATGACCTTTATAACGAGACGATTCTCTAACATCAATAATAATTGCATTTGGATTTGTAGTCGCTTTTTCAACTTCATCTATACTAACTTGTGGTAATTGCCAATTCGTAACAGGATAAAGTCCGACTTTTTCTACCTTTTCAATTCCTTTAGCTAATGGAAATCCAACCGCTTCAGCAGTACTTTTTCCACCATTTAAAACGTGCACTTTTTCATGACCAACCGCTTTTAGCATCCACCAAAAACGAGCCGCTGCATTCGCTCCATTTTTATCATCATAAACCACCACATGACTTTCAGGAGTAATGCCTAAATCAGAAAGTACTTTTGAAAATTGTTCTAGAGTAGGCAAAGGATGACGACCACCAACAACAACATCGTCTTTTATGTTTGCCAATTGCGTATTCAAATCGACAAACAAAGCATCTTGTAGATGACTTTCTAAATAGTTATCATACGCATTTTTACCGCTACTTGCATCTATTAATATTATTGATGAGGTTTGGTGTAAGGTTAGGAGTTCGGTTGCGGTTAGAATAGGTGAGAGTTGTTGTTTCATGTTGTATTGACTATATAAATTAAGTATTTAAATAAGATAAAATTTCAAAAATTTCCTTTGAATTTTAAAAGAATCTTTTAAATTTAATATTTTATTTTTTGATTTGTAAAAACTTTTGGACTTAGTTTTGTTGTTCTAAAAACCCCAACTCTAAGCCACATTCTTTAAAATTTAAATATCTCAGTTCAATATGTGTTTTATGATATGGTAATTTTCTAAAAAGAAATTGGTTCTCTTTAAATAGAATATTTTTAATACCATTATTATCTTCGAAATTCAATTTTAATGTGTCTGAATTTGTTTGCCAATTAAAAACATCTTTTTCTGATATTTTTTCGTATTCGACATAACCTCTTCCATTTTCATAAAAAGTAAAGGAAAAACCTTCAGGAGCTTCTTCTCTTTCAGAGCAAAACATACCAGAAACTCTCCATTTTCCAACTAAAATATTATTATTTTCAGGTTTATAATTTTCTGTAAACGAAAAAAATAAATAAGTTGAAATAAACAGTGATAGAAACTTAATTTGGTTTTTTGTTTTCATATTTCAGTTGGGTTTATTTTCTTTTTTATACGAACATAACTTATTGAAATAGTATCACAATTCCAGCACATTAAAATCCTGTTCCAAAGGTTCGAAAATTCTAATTAATTAAAATGATTAATTTATTTCTAATAAAACTTGGTTAACAGAATAATCCCATAAATCCAAAAATTGTATAAAAGGGTGTAAGTAAATCCGTAAAAAATACTTCTTTCAAAATTTCCATTACATACAGTAGACTTTTTAAAAATTAGTCGTAAGGCTCTGAAAAATATCCAATACAACATGGCGATGAATAAGACAATAGAAAACCAAATGATTGTTCCTAAAATGAAAAAAAGGTAACTTATAACTAATGTAGCTATTATCCATAAGAATATACTTAAAATAATCCCTCCAATGCCATCATCTGTATCAATGTCAAAATCTGAACCATTAAAACCTGAAGCATCGATGTCTTTTAAAAAGATGTTTTTTGTAGATAATGATCAGTAATTTTTCCAATAGTATCTTTTAATTTAATACCCTTGTACAAACCAATAGTAATAAAAAGGAAAAAAGCAATGGACAGAATTGAGGTTGATAGCAATGAATTTTCAATCACTGTTTTATGTTTGCCAATACCATAAAACCAAACACTTAGAATAGTTACAGGAATGACTAGTAAAGTAATAATAAATACATATTTAGAGTCAATGAATTTTCTGGTTTTTGCTATTCTCATTATTTATAATTTCTTAAAGATTTGTATATAAAGCCTACAATTCTGCTAAAATAAAACATCACATCATAATCACATTAAACTCCTGTTCCAAAGGTTTCAATTCTTCCAAAAGCTTATCAATTAATCTTGGTCCAAATGCAGCATAAAACACAGCAAAATTAACTTTCCTTTCTTGTAAACTTTTTCCAGGAAACAATTCGTTTTGTAAAGCTGTCATTCGCTCTAGTTTTTCTGCTAACACTCGTTTTTCAGCTTTTAATAAGCGTTTTTCTAAGTTTTCTAAACCTTTTAGTTGCTTTTTTTCTTGCGCTTCTACAGCTCCTATAAAAGATTTATCGGTTTGCTTTGCCATTTCCCTTAAACCAACAAATTGTTGTTGTAAATATGCTTTTTGCTCTGAAAAATCAATAGTAAATTGAGATAGTGATTTGGTTTTATTCGTCAATAAATCATTTTGGGTACTAAATAAATCGGCCCAATTCAACTCTAATTTATCTGCTTTTTGAGCTTGTTTTTCAGTTGCCAATAACACAG
>JAAURU010000268.1 GCA_012032075.1 Flavobacterium sp. | reverse complement strand
CTTGCACTTCCAAGGTACACATTCGATTAAAAATAGCAGTAAGTTGATTTACTAAGAAATTATTTTTAACCCACGAGGTACTTTGATTTGCCTGTAATAAATTATCTATAACGGGAGCAACAAAATGGTGTTTCATGTCTATTTTATTTTAGCCTTAATAATTCATGACCACATTGATTACAATAATTCGAGTTTGTCGGATTTTTGTGTTTACAATGACCACATTCGGAATCATTGTTTTTTTTACTTAGCTCAACTGTAACAATTCCTGTAGGAACAGCAATGATAGCATAACCCAATAGCATAATAAATGAAGATAGAAATTTTCCAAAAGCAGTAGCAGGAACCAAATCACCGTACCCTACAGTTGTGATAGTTACAATTGCCCAATATATACTTTGAGGAATACTTGTAAAACCCTGCTCACCACCTTCTACAACATACATAAGTGTACCTAACAAGATGGTTAGAAAGAAAACGGCTAACAAAAAAATTGAAATCTTATAGTAGCTTGCTTTAAGAGCCTCAATAATTATTGCCGATTCCTTATTAAATTTTGCTAAGCGAAGGATTCTGAATATGCGTAACAATCTGAAAATTCTAACAACTAATAAGTAATGATATCCAGAAAATATGATACTCAAATAGGTTGGCAAAAACTGATAGTAAGTCAATTATACCCCAAAAACTCAAAATATATTTTTTAGGTCTTCCACTCACTGCAATTCGTGCAATGTATTCTACTGTAAAAATAATGGTTAGTGTTAACTCTGTGATAAGAAAATAAGACGAATATTTTAGGCCTATTTCTGGAACACTTTCCGTGATAACCACCAAAACGCTAATCACAATAAGGTATAGCAATACAATATCAAACCATTTACCTGCTTTGGTATCGGATTCAAAGATGATTTGATATATTCTTTCCTTTAATGACATTCCTAAAAAAGGGAGATTATTTACGTGGCGGGTCGTTGCGTTGATTAACTTTCTTGGTAGTCAATCGTCTTAAAATTTTTTCCATTGCCTCTACGCACTGTAGAAGTGAGTTTTCGAATGAATCTGATTTGCGTTTTACAAACTGATTTTCTCCTTTATGGGATAAATACAATGAACACCATTTATTTTCAATATTTTTAGATGCTCCTATTTTAAAACTAACATCTATCCTAATGGCATCGGGATACTGTTTAAAAATTTTCTCAACCTTTTTTTCAGTAAATGAAGTAAGGGAATTGGTGGCTGAAAAGCCCACTGATTGAATTGTTGTGTTCATGATTATTTGTTTTTAGTTATTAATATTATTTATTTTGATTTTCAACTTTCACATTAAAGCTTGGAGCCTTATAATTCTTATCCAAATAGTTAGCAGGAATGGTGATCATATTCCCATCTCTTGCTGCTCTGTAATGTGGAGAAAGAATTTCAATGCCAACTTCGTTGCAACAATCTTGAATATTTTGATGCAACTGTGAGTATATACTCGCTTGCTTATTTGGGTCTTTGGTATAAGCATTTATTTGATAGGATACATAAAAATCATCTAAACTTGTTTGTAAGACAAATGGTTTGGGGTCTTTGAGTAAAAGTTCTGTTCTGTCTGCTGCATTCAATAATGCTTGATGCATATCTTTCCAAGGAACATCATAACCGATTGTTACTGTTGTATGCATAATAAGACCTGTTCCGCTTTCTGCTTCATTGCTAAAGTTTGTTGTATGGCTACTCATTACAGTTGAGTTGGGAATGGATATAATTTCATTTTTGATTGTTCTGACTCTAGTTACCAAAAGTGATTTTTCAACCACATCACCAACTACATCACCAATTTTTACGCGGTCGCCAATTTTGAATAACCGCATATAGGTAAGTACTATTCCTGCAACAATATTGGAAAGTGAACCAGCCGAACCAAACGTAAACAAGAAACCTAGAAAAACTGAAACACCTTGAAAATTGGAGAATCACTACCTGGTAGATAAGGAAAGATAAGCACAAACATAAAAGCATATAAAACCACTTTCAATATTTGAAATGTAGGATTAGCCCAATCTGGATAAAAGCCTGAAAGTTGCAGTTTTCCTTGTTCTACTTCATTTTTCAAAAAATGAATTCCTTTTATAGCATAACGAAATACAAAGAAGATAACCGTAATAGTAAATAAGTTAGGAAGATAATTCCACATCCCACTACCTATTTTCTTTAATGGATTAAATATGTAACCAAATAAGGTTTGTGCAAAATTCTGAGTCCAAGGAAATAATCCAAAAATTATGGGTAAAGCAATATATATCAGAGTTAAGAACACAAGCCATTTGATTATGGTATTTATACCAATTAAAAAACCTACTTGTCTTGAAGAATCAAGTAACGTATAGTTTTTAATTTTTAAGCCATTAATTTTTATTCCTTCCTGTTGTTGTATTTTAGTACTTGTCCAATTAAAAACTTCCTAACAAAATGAAGCGATACGATTAAAATTATCAGCACAAGTAGAGCAAGACCAATTTCTTTAAGTAAGGTTGCGAAACTTGTTTCTTGTTTATATTTAAGAATTGCTTTTGTAATAGTTTCACGATATTCATTAGCTAATTCATTTATAGAAGTGTTGTTCCAAATAGCGTCATTTTCGGAAATACTCATTACAATACTTTCGCCAGCAACAATATCAAAAGTGGTTTCAGATTCCACAACCGACAATGTTTTATCCGAAAATGAATAATTGTCTTTTAGTTTATTTATTCGTTCGGTTATTGCCAAAGCTCTGTCGTGGGCGGTAAAACTGCCCAGTTTGTTATATACTAAGAACAGAGTGTCGTTGAAAAAACCCATTACTGGATATGATTTTGCTGTTATTCTTAATGAATCAATTTTTGCCTTTTTATCAGCAATTCGCTGTGCTTCCTTGTTATTTATTTCTTGAAGTTGTTGTTGCAGTTCTTCTTTCTTTAAATTGTCGGTTGTTTTCAGCTGTGAAAGTTGTAGTCCAAGGCTGATTTTTTTATGGAATCCTGCAATCGTTGTTCTTCAATCAATTTCAACTTGCTGTCGTATTCTTTGAGCAGAGCAGTATTTAAAGAATCAGATTGCATAAGTGAATCTGATTTTTGAGCCTGAGTATTTACAGCAAATAGACAAAAAAGAAAAATTGGTAAAAAGTGTTTATTTTTCATTTTGAGTGTCTTTAGGATTGTTAAACATTAAACCAAACATCATTAAAAGAATTGTCATTAAGATTGTTTGTATCATAAGTGATTGTCCATAGTTTCTAAGTTGAAATTCCACTGGAATAGAAATAAAAAGCAAAATTGTTATTAAACCACGAGGAGCAATGAATAGCAATGGCATTAAAGGAAGTTTCATTAATTTAAGTTGAATTATCCTTATGACTATGAATATTCCAACAAGAGCAGATGAAATTGGCAACACTTCTATATTTAGTACATCAGCGGTATTAATTAAAAAGCCAAATAGAATAAAAAAAACTGTTTTAACTAAAAATGTCATTTCAATAACAAGTTCCTTAAATTTATGAATCTCACCATCTAATACATCAGGATTTAACCACTTTATAAATTTAAATCTTTTTAGTTCGTCTAGGTTATTTAAGGATAAACCTAATATAAGAATAAATAAGAGTGCAGGAAGATGCAACAACTTTGATAATGCATAAACCAGCACTATCATAATCATAATTGGAATAAATTTTACGTGATGGTTAAGATTTTTTAGCAGTATTGATAATATAGCTGAGACTATAAATGAAATTAGAATCATTAATAATAATTCAAACAAAAAATGAACGATAGATACACCGCTAAAATATTGATTGGCTAAAACAAAATTGAAAAAATATCACACCAAAAATATCCGATAAACTACTTTCGTAAGTAACGAATTCTTTATTCAAAGGTCTGAGATTTGAGCTACTCGGAATGGCAATAGCACTGCTAATTATACAAAATGGTACAGCATTCAATATGGATTCATAAACGGACAAAGAAAAAGCGTAATGCATCAAAATAGAAATGCTAGTAACTAGAAATAACATTGGCAAAAATGCAGCTAAAGAAGCCTGTTTAATAACTGAAATTTTAGAAAGATTAATTTCTAGTTCTAAGCCACCTTCCAATACTATAAGAATTAGTCCAACTGTTCCGAAAATTGGCAAAAGCGTTGAAAAATCAGGGATATCAATGTCGTAGGAATTAACAATTTGTCGTGTTGCCCACCCCATTATCAACAAGAGAATGATTGCTGGAATTTTGGTGTGCTTTGAACTAATGTCGAATACGTATGACAAAAGCAATAAAATACAAGCAACTAAAATGAGAATTATTGACATAATTATTTTTTTCAAAGTTAGTAAAACGATATGAAATTCCTGTACTTATAAAATAATCTTTTACGTTTTGATTGTTTCCATAACCTGCGGATAAATCTAATTGCACATTGTTGCTCACTAGATATGCAAATCCTCCGTCAAATCTTGTTTGAAAAATGCCTTGATTTAATTGACCATAATTTTCAATAAAGCCGCTAAGCTTTTTGTATATCGGAAAGCCAAAATTAACAACATATTTACCAGTTGGATAATTGTCATTGCCATTATAACTCAAAATCCAATTTGTAGCTATACTCATATTTTTTGGTAAACTCCAGTTAGCCACAAACACCATTACTGTTGCTAATTGATTTGAGCCAAAGTCGTTAGATACTTTTGGAATTTTCAAACGCATCTGAAAACCAGTTGTTGGTATCCAACCTTTTTGATTGTTAAAGTGAACCCGAAAACCAAAATGCAAATTGCTCAATCCTGAGAGAGAAGTTGTATTTGTATCAAACTTTGTCTGTTCACTTTGATAGTCTATCAACGCACTGAGTTCAACCGTTTCTGATATTCCATAGCGAATTACGTTATTTGAAACAAAACCACGAGGTGGATATTTAGTGTCGACAAATGAGTAATAGTCTAAACCTTGCTGAAACTGCAAAATATTTTTTCCAACAGTAAAAGCACCAATAGCTTATCCGGGTCTGCCTGTGCGAATTGTTTCGTTAAATTGTCCGAATGCCAGTCTGAGCAATACAAATCAGTAATAGGGTCTTAAATAATTTCATACTAAACATTCGGTGCGGTGGTAAAAATGTGCCATTTGTGCGGTTGGCTAAAATTGTTTTTAAAAAATGTGCGTTGGGAAAAAATAAAAATACAGAAGCGTTGGCTTTTGGGTCGGCTGTCTGATGGTTCATTTGTCCCGTTACTTTATGTTTATTTCTGTCGTTCATTTTTGCTGTGTCGTCTTTTAGGCTTGCAGGTAAAGGTTGGGTATATGAAAAGAAGCGGCTTAAAACGCAAGAACTTTCGGTTAAAAACTGAATTTCGTAAACAGCGACAATCTTCGATTTAGCATTGAAGCCGCTATTTTGCCAAACTGCTGTTAGAGGCTGTTTTTTATTTATCTGTTAAGTTTTCATTCATATATTCAGCAATAATTATTTCGTTAGTGTCCTTGCTGTTTGACAAAGTTCCAATTGATTTT
>JAAURU010000267.1 GCA_012032075.1 Flavobacterium sp. | reverse complement strand
AATTTACATCAATAGGAAGTGGTTTACAAAATACTATTCAAATAGTAAATCATCATCAAAGTTTAAATAACTACTATACAAATCCCGCAATTTGTAATATTCTAAATAATGGTACACTTAGCTCAAAAACAGCGTTAGGATTAAGCATCAACCAGGAAAAAGACTGGTTTATACCATCAGCCGAAGAATGGGAGAAAATTTATTTAAATTTACAACCTTTAGATGTAATAGATTTTAATAACGAGGTGTATTGGACTTCTTCAGAAAGTTCAGCTACATCAGCATTTTGTTATGATACAAATCAAGAAGATTTAATAACATTAGATAAAAACCAAAACAACGTTAAAACTAAAGCAATTAGATACTTCTAAAAAAAGGAAAATTGAATATAGAAGAAATCATATCAAAATGTATAAAAGGAGATAGAAAGTCTCAAAAAGAACTGTACAACTATTTTAAAAATGATCTTTTTAATTTAAGTTTGAAATATTGCAGTTGTTTATCTGATGCTGAAGATAATCTTCAAGATTCTTTTATTGAAATTTTTAGTAGTATAAAAAAATACAATTATAAAGGAAGTTTTGAAGGTTGGATGAAAAGAATTACAATTAATAAAGCTATTGATAAATATAAAAAAAGCATCAAAAACAGCAGTAATGAACCTTATTTATTTGTTGATGATACAAACTTTGATACAGAAGAGGAAGTTTTAGAAATTTCAGTAGATGTTATTTTAGAATTAGTCCAAAAATTACCTAATCAATACAGAATAGTATTTAATTTATACCAATTAGAAGGGAATTCTCACAAAGAAATAGCATCCTTATTAAACATAAGTGAAGGAACTTCAAAATCGAACTATCATAGAGCTAAATTAATTCTAAGAGAAGAAATTACTATAATGCAAAAAAAAAATCATAAAATCATTAAACCAGCATGAGAAAAAATAATGATTTGAGAATATGTATCCGATAAACTTCAAAATTTAGACCAATCTCCAAAAGAGGAAATTTGGGATAAAATTGAAGTAGAGCTTGAGAAAAAGAAACAAAAGAGATTACTATACTTTTGCATTCTATTTCTTTTAGTTGGTATCTCTATTGGCTTCTTTCTTTCAAATTGGGAAACCAAATTTCAAGAAAATATTGGTAAAAAAACAAATAGTATTGTTTTAGACACACTAAGTAAACCTAAAGAAAACATAAGTAATAAAGAATACTCCAATAATTCTGATACACTTTCGAAAAGTACCACAGAAAAAATAAGCACCACTCAATCTGTTTTATCAGAAACTGAAAGTTATGTTATTTATGAAGAAATAAATATTTATAAAACCAATAAAGAAAAGTCCGTAATAAATAACAAAAGCCAGACAAATTCTGAGAAATATGGAAATTCAGGAATAACAACTGTTAACAATAACAATGAAAGCTTTGGGAGTATTCCTAAAAATCAAGACAACTCTTATATTAGTAATACTAAAAGTAAAGACAATAAACTCAATGATAAATTAAACGCTACTAAAACACTTGAAAATTTAAAAAATATGGAAGATTTTAATAATTCTAAATTATTAACCAATACTTCTTCAAGTACAACAGAAGAGCGTTTTAAAAATAAAAGTAACTCCATTAAAAAAACAAGAAGAAACATCTACTATAGATTCTATTCCTTTAGTTGTAGCAATAGAAAAAAGAAAAGCAGAAAATAAAACTCTAAGAAAAAACTAAAAAGATTCTATAAAAGAAGAATCAAAAGAACAATATCTTTTCTGTTTTTTTGGGCCAACACTTTATAATTCTTTATCAAAAGGTTCAGGTATTAATGGCTCAATGAAAGACTATAAAAGATCAATAGATATTAATACAACTTATGGAATATTATATAGAAGAATGTTTGAAAATGTTGGTTTTAGAATGGGTATAACTAAAACAAATCTAAGTTATTCAACTCGTATTCCTAATAACAATAATCAATTCATAACCGATTATAGTAATATTGCCTTGAAAGAAAATATAACACGACAAAGTATTAATTCAACCTTTAATGGTGCTAATGAAATTAAGCTAAAACAGCATCTTTCTTATTATGAAATACCTATAGAATTATACAAATCCTTTACAAATAAAAAATCCGATTTTGGATTTGCAATTTTTCTAGGCATAACACCTCAATTCCTTGATAAAAACAATTTAGCATTAGAATCTTCCACAATTGATAGTTTTGAAATAGGTAAAGCATCAAACTTAAGAAATGTGAATGTAGGTTTTCATGCTGGTTTAGGTTTGAATTATAAATTTACAGAAAAGTTCCAATTTGATCTAAATCCTATTTTCAAATTACAGTCAGTACCTTACGAGGATTATCATGATTTTTTACCTTATTATATTGCTATTCAATCAGGCTTATCCTATAAATTTTAATAGTTAGTTTGTTTAAAGTGAATCCCGTTTCATTTAATTGAGACGGGATTTTTGTTTTTAATTTAGGTCTAGGTTTGATTATAGATTTCATTAAAAAAATAGAAAATTACATAGTAGAATAATTTTTTTAAACTTTTTGTAACTTTTTGGTAACCTCTTACGTATAACAACAGTAACACTTTAAAATCAAGAGGAATTATATAAATGAGACAACTCAAAATTACCAAGCAGGTAACGAATCGTGAAACTGCTTCCCTAGACAAATACCTACAAGAAATTGGAAAAGTTGACCTTATTACTGCAGATGAAGAAGTAGAATTAGCACAACGCATTAAAGCAGGTGATCAACGTGCACTTGAAAATTAACGAAAGCTAACTTACGTTTCGTAGTATCGGTTGCTAAACAATACCAAAATCAAGGTTTAACCTTACCCGATTTAATTAACGAAGGAAATCTTGGTTTAATTAAAGCGGCTCAACGCTTTGATGAAACACGTGGTTTCAAATTCATTTCGTATGCGGTTTGGTGGATTCGTCAATCGATTCTTCAGGCTTTAGCAGAACAATCACGTATCGTGCGTTTGCCTTTAAATAAAATTGGTTCTATCAATAAAATCAACAAAATGTATGCGTTATTAGAGCAATCTAGTGAGCGTGCTCCTTCAGCTGAAGAAATTGCAAAAGAACTAGACATGACGGTTAATGACGTAAAAGAGTCTATGAAAAACTCGGGGCGTCATTTATCAATGGATGCTCCTCTTGTGGAAGGTGAAGATTCAAACTTATATGACGTATTACGTTCTGGTGAGTCTCCAAATCCTGATAGAGAATTAATTCATGAATCATTACAAACGGAAATCGAAAGAGCATTGGAAACATTAACTCCAAGAGAAGCTGATGTGGTGCGTTTATATTTTGGTTTAGGAGATCAACATCCAATGACACTTGAAGAAATTGGAGAAACTTTCGATTTAACTCGTGAGCGTGTCCGTCAAATTAAAGAAAAAGCAATTAGAAGATTAAAACATACTTCTAGAAGTAAAATATTAAAAACTTACCTAGGGTAAGTTTAAAATTCCAATTTTTAAATCCCATATAACAACTAATTAGATTTGGGATTTTAAAAAATTGGAATTTCATAGCAACAACAGTTTCAATAACTGTTCGTTTTTTGATTGATGATTGAAACCACGGCTGATTACCGTGGTTTTGTTTTTATAAAAAAATTCAGTTATAACTTTTGAAGAACTTTTTTTATTTCCAAATCATCGTTCAACCCAATGTATGGATTTGTTAAAATTAACCTATTCTTAAAATCAATTTCTAATCCATTCAATGATTTATCATCATCAATTATTAATACTTCTGAAGGCTTATATTTTTTTAGCTTTATCCAATTTTCAATTTCACTTCTTCTTGAACTTCTGTAAGAAATATCAGATTTTATTATAGAAAACTTATTAAAATGAACTCCTCTTCTTTTAAAAATTATTTTCCATTTAGCTAGCGTAAATCTATGTCTGTGAGAAGACGACAAAATTATCTCAATATTTTCGACAGAAAGTTCATTAAGTACAGCAACTGCCTTACTATTAAATTTATAAAATCCATCATCATCGAACTCAACTTTTCTCATTGGATTCGCATGAACCAAAACCCCGTCAATGTCTAAAAAAAGTTTCATTTCTATTTTCTTATATATTTTTCAATATCATTATTAATAAAATCATCTGTACAAAACCTAATCGTTGTTGGATTATTTAAATCCCAGTCATTTTCTATATCTACTACAATATCTTTTATTTCCTTATAAGGAGATTTGTCACAAAAATTTTTTACTGACGGAACCATTCCAAATTCAATATTAGCTAAACTGTATGCAATATATCTATGATTACCATCAATAATTAAACATTCTCCAAAATCAACTTTTACATCACCAAAATAAAAACCTTCATTTACTCTTCTATATATTCTTTCAATAACTCTCAAGCAAACCTTAGATTGATTTGTAAAATGATTATGTTTATTATTTAACAAAAATAGATTTAATTTAACTATAAAATCTTTATCCAATTTTTAATACTTAATATTTTTATAATTCTATATAGCTACAAATATAAAATAAATTTTTACAGAAAAAATAATACAAAGATACACATTTTCAAACAATTAGAACTTTCATCAAATATTTCTGTTACAAAACCCATCTTTAATTATCTTTGCACAAATAACATAACTAAATTTCAG
This sequence comes from Flavobacterium sp., assembly GCA_012032075.1. Taxonomy (GTDB): domain Bacteria; phylum Bacteroidota; class Bacteroidia; order Flavobacteriales; family Flavobacteriaceae; genus Flavobacterium. Next base: position 881 of record JAAURU010000267.1, on the reverse strand, counting down.
CCATTCTACAAACAACACTGAATGAAATAAATCATAATGAAAAACACACTTATTGCTCCATCTGTTTTAGCTGCCGATTTTGCTAATTTACAACGAGACATTGAAATGATTAATAATAGTGAAGCTGATTGGTTTCATATTGATATTATGGATGGTGTTTTTGTGCCAAATATTTCTTTTGGAATGCCTGTTTTACAAGCCATTTCAAAACATGCAAAAAAAACAATTGATGTACATTTAATGATTGTTGATCCAGATCGCTACATCTCAACTTTTAAAAAATTAGGTGCAGATGTTTTAACGCTTCATTATGAAGCTTGTACGCATTTACATCGTTCACTTCAGGCTATAAAAGCAGAAGGTATGAAAGCTGGTGTTGCTATAAATCCACACACTAATGTTTCATTATTGGAAGATACTATAAAAGATATCGATTTGGTTTGTGTAATGAGTGTAAATCCAGGTTTTGGTGGGCAATCATTTATTGAGAATACTTATAAAAAAGTAAAACAACTTAAAGAAATTATCACAAGAAATAATGCTTCAACATTAATCGAAATTGATGGTGGTGTAACCAATAAGAATGCTAAACAACTCATTGATGCTGGTGCAGATGTTTTAGTAGCTGGCAGTTATGTTTTTAGTGCTGAAAATCCAATACAAACCATAGCCGATTTAAAAAAGATATAGACTAAATCCTATATCGATTCCTTATTTTGGAATCTTGACTAATATATAAGAAGCTGTCCAAAAAGTAATGATTTTTATCAATCTGTTCGCCTAGGCAAACAAAATGACACCTTTGTAGATTTTTGGACATGCCTCTTTTTATTTTGTTTAAATTTTAAATATTGAATTTATTAGTTTTCATTACATTAAAT
>JAAURU010000266.1 GCA_012032075.1 Flavobacterium sp. | reverse complement strand
TAAAACAAATGATTTAGCTGGTGATGGAACAACTACTGCAACTGTTTTGGCACAAGCAATAGTTAAAGAAGGATTAAAAAATGTAGCATCTGGAGCAAATCCAATGGATTTAAAAGAGGAATAGATAAAGCGGTTGAATCAATTGTTGAAGATTTAGCGAAACAAAGCGTTGCTGTAGGAGATTCTTCAGAAAAAATAAAACAAGTTGCTTCTATTTCTGCAAACAATGATGAAACTATAGGAGATTTAATTGCTAAAGCTTTTAGTAAAGTTGGAAAAGAAGGAGTCATTACAGTTGAAGAAGCAAAAGGAACAGATACTTATGTAGATGTAGTAGAAGGTATGCAATTTGATAGAGGATATTTATCTCCTTATTTTGTTACCAATGCAGATAAAATGATAGCAGAATTAGACAATCCATATATTTTATTATATGATAAAAAGATTTCTAATTTACAAGAATTAACTTCCTATATTAGAACCTGTTGCACAATCTGGAAGACCTCTAGTTATTGTTGCTGAAGATGTTGACGGTCAAGCATTAGCTACTTTAGTAGTAAACAAGTTAAGAGGTGGTTTAAAAATTGCTGCTGTGAAAGCTCCAGGTTTTGGTGACCGAAGAAAAGCAATGTTAGAAGATATTGCTATTTTAACTGGTGGAACAGTAATTGCTGAAGAAAGTGGTTTTTCACTTGATAACGCAACTATTGAAATGTTAGGAACTGCTGAAACAGTAACGATAGACAAAGACAATACTACTATTGTAAATGGTGCCGGAAACGCAGAAAATATTAAAGCAAGAGTAAACCAAATCAAAGCTCAGGTTGAAACAACAACATCTGACTATGATAAGGAAAAATTACAAGAGCGTTTAGCTAAATTAGCTGGTGGTGTAGCTGTTCTTTATGTAGGTGCTGCTTCTGAAGTAGAAATGAAAGAAAAGAAAGACCGTGTTGATGATGCGTTACATGCAACTCGTGCAGCTGTAGAAGAAGGTATTGTTGCTGGTGGTGGAGTTGCTTTAGTAAGAGCTAAAACTGTTTTAGCAAAACTTAAAGCAGAAAATGCTGATGAAGCAACCGGAATCCAAATTGTGAATAGAGCTATCGAAGCACCTTTAAGAACTATTGTTGAAAATGCTGGTGGTGAAGGTTCTGTAGTTATTGCAAAAGTGATTGATGGTAAAGGTGATTTTGGTTTCAATGCAAAAACAGGTGAATATGTTCAAATGCTAAAAGCAGGAATTATCGATCCTAAAAAAGTAACACGTGTTGCTTTAGAAAATGCTGCTTCTGTAGCAGGAATGATTTTAACTACTGAATGTGCACTAATTGACATCAAAGAAGATGAACCAGCTGGTCACAGTCATGGTGGAGGAATGCCTGGCATGATGTAATTTGAAGTACGAGGTTTTAAAATAAAAATTCCGGTTAGTATAATACTAATCGGAATTTTGTATTTATCTAGTTTTGAAATTATCCTGAAAAACCTTCGGCAATTTCATCATAAGCAATTAATTTTGAAGCAATAAAGTTCTTATTTAAGTTCTAATTAATCCATTTTTTTTTCGAATTTCATGATTAACTTATTTAATTGCTGAAATTGTTTCTAAAAATTCTTCTGAAAATACTACACCTAACAAATCAACTAAAAATAATCTGAATCTTTTTAGCAACAAACAAATATCTTTCGTTAAAGACTAAATTTTTCAAATGTTTTTCCATTGAATTTGTATGCTCCATTTTGATGTGTTCCTAACCAAAGATTACCATCATTATCTTTGTAAATACTAAATAAAGTGATATTCTTTAAATTATCTTGAACTTTATAATGAGTGATTTTAGTCCCATCATATTCCCAAACTCCATCGCGATAAGTTACAAACCACAAATTATTGTTATTATCTCTAACAGTTGATAAATATTCGTCCAAATCACTGTTCTTTTTACTATCTAAACCACCTATACTTTCATGTCTGGTGTAAAAGTTATTACTTTTTAATGTTATACTATCGTAAATACTATATCGATATTCGGTATTGAACCAAAAGTCACCATTTTTATCTTCTGTAATAGAACGTACTCCGTTTGCCCCTTCATTCCTAAATTCTGTAACATCTTCTTCTGTAATCCAATTAAATGATGTTCCATCATAGCGACAAACTCCAACAGGATTTGTACCAAACCAAATGTTTCCTTTCTGGTCTTTGTAAATACTGTAAACTCCAAAAGGATTTGTTAGATTAGGTGGATTTGGCAATAGTAATTCATATAAAGTAGTCCCATCATATCGATATATTTTATTTTCAAATTCGTAAGAATGTTTAAACCATAAATCATTTGGTTGAAGTTTCCATTCTTTACTAGGAACTGACGTCAATGTTATAAATGATTTTCCATCATACTTTACAATATTTTGCTTTGGGTAACAACTAACAAAAAAAAGATTTCCTAATTCATCTTCTTTTATCTCATCAATTCTATTGCTTGCTAAACCGTGTTTTGTTGTGTAATTTACCAATGTATTTCCGTCATATTTATACACTCCTGTTTCCCAACTTCCAAACCAATAGTTGTTCTTTTTATCTTGATAAATAACCATTACACTTTTACCAAGCTCTTTTACAATATCACCTTTTTCTAACAGTTCTTTAGACTGGTTAGTATTTTTGGTTTGTCCGTTACAAGATGTAAAAAGTATTAAAACACTCAAAAATAAAAATATGAATACTTTCATAGTTATCTGTTTATAAATTGTTTAAATTAATACTTACGCATCTCTAAATCATCAAAATCTTTGATTTCGGAGAGATTGAGCAAGTTATCTATTCTAATTTTACTCCAAGTTTCTTTAAAAACCTCATCGCCTCCTTCTGCATTTTCATTAGTATTTTCTCTTACTAATTTCTTTTTGGTTAAAAAATTAATACTGGTTTCTTTGTTTACAATTGGACCAAAATTACTACTTGAATCATAGCCAATTAATTTGAATTTTGAATCTTGAAACCTAAAAGTATATTTCCAAAAACCATATCTTCCATGAGCATACTGTATCACCAAATTTCCTCTTTTAACTTCAAATGAAAAGTTCTGGAGCATAATAAACACCTCCATCTTCATTTTCGGAAGAAAAACAACTTAGATTTTTCGGTAATTTTTTTATACCCAATTTTTGTTTTAAATAAAATAATTATGCCTCTACGATTGCGATCTACTCTTTCATCAAAACGATTGGTCACAATATTCTCTTTGTTTGTTCCTTTTATGATAAGAATACAATCTTCTTGATTATCTTTATTTAAATCGCCAAAAACTTTTTCGTATAAAACATATCCTTCAGGAATAAAATCTTCAACCGTTTTAGTTTGTCGCTGGCTATTGAGGCTTATTAAAGTAAGGAATAAAAGTAATGGCATAAAATTTTTCATTATTTTAATTTATTTCAATTTCACAAACTTTCTCTCTTACTTCTTCATTGGGCAACAATTTTAGTTTGTATAACAATTCTTCATCAGATAAATCAAGATTTTGGTTTACTTTACAATTATAGATAAACGCTTGGTCATCATTACCTGATTTTGTTCTATAAATGGTATGCGTTACCAACCATTTGTTATGTAAGTATTGAATATAATGATGTGCTTCTAAAAGTCCTCTATCTGGAAAAGCAGTAAAGATTTCAAATCCGTTATCCGTTTTTAAAACATCTACAATTTGATTGCCTCCATCTTCTGAAAAATTGGTGGTTTTTAAAGTAAATTCATAGTCCTTATTTTTGTTAACAAACAAAAGTAACTCATCACCTTGATACGGATTAGCAATTACAATTTTATCTAAAATTTCATCGTTATTGATGTCTAATTCACGTATAAAGTAATGTTCATTTCCTTCAAATTGAGAAATTGTAAACGTTGGTAAAACTTCTTCAGGATCTGGATTTTCATTATCGTCTAAACTTTCAGGGAAATTTTCTTTGATAATTTCAACATCTTGCTTTTTACTTTCTTTACAAGAAAATAATAACACATTTAGAACAATTACATAAAATATTTTATTCATAATACAAAATGACAATCAAATAACATCTACAACTTTTTCTAAAAAATAGTGGATTATACCAATAAAGATAGTAATAAGTAACAAAATTTAAATTCTAATTAATGTAGAATTAAAATTAGTACTTAACTTTTTTCTTAATAAGAAGTAATCCGTAATAAAAAAAATACAGCTATACAACTTCCTACAATAGTTCCTACATAAACTAATCCGTAATGATAAAATATGCCAAATAAAACATCAAATCCTTTGTAATTTATTTCACTAGGACTTCCTAAAAGTAATCGCATGTAAATAATTCCGAATAGTAGCGATAATATGATCCAGAATATATAATAAAAAACCTTTTTAAAATACTTCAAACTATTAAATTAATTTTATTCACGTTTAGCATCAATAAGTTAAAATCTCAAAAAATTAATTGTATTGTTTTTTTCTAGCTTTACTGTATGTTCGCAATGAAAAAACTATGCCTAAAAATACTAAAATATACATTCCGTAATTGAAAAGAAAATTACCCATTTTTGTTTGCGCATTGCAGGATTTTTTTTGTTGTAATTTATGGTAATTTCGTCACCAACAGATTTAAAACTTCCCAAAAAAGGGACTCTTTCAAGTTCAACGTAAGTTTCAATAGTTTCGCCTTGCTCTGTTGAGAATGTTACTTTTGCAATTTCTTTTACGGTTCTACCCGATCTCTTCATTTCTATGTTCTTAATTATACCTTTAGCGCTAACATATTCTTCCTCTTGAGAAAAAATACTAAAAGATAATAAAAACGTTATGATAAAAATAATACTTTTCATATGTAGATAATTATTGTTTTTTAATGGTCATATGGTATCACCTTATCTTCATTTGTGTTTGTTTACAACAAACTTGTTGTAAGTGGTGATTTCATATATAGATAATTAATTGATTTTTAATGAGTAAAAATTCTATTTTATTACACACTAAAATAATAAATTTATGAAACTACTTTTACTACTTCTGCTTCAATTTCATTAAATGCTTTTTTTTGAGCTGGTTCTAAAACTGCTGCTTTAATTTTACCAGTGATCATTTCAATTACGTTTTGATACGCTTTTTCACTTTTACCAAAATAAGCTTGCATTATTTTATTGGGTATAATATGATTTGCTTTTAAGGTATTTTCATTAATAAAAAACAATTTTATTGCATGCATATTATTCTTTTTTAATACTAGACATTGAGCCAAATTTCCGTTATTATCTATACGCTGTTCCCAAATATCATATTCTTTAGTACAACTAAAATTTGTATTTGTTTTTAATGCGTTATGTAATTGATCAAGCGAGTTATATTGATTATTGATTGTTATTAAATTTTCCATTTTGTTTACAAAGTTGGGTTAAAATGATATTAAAAAAACAAGAAAATATGTAAATACTTTGATTTACAATTAAAATTAATCAACTTTGATAACTATATCCTATTCTCAAATTATCTTCTTTTTTACATATTTCTCCTCAAAAAATTGCATTTTAATCTTTTTTTATC
>JAAURU010000265.1 GCA_012032075.1 Flavobacterium sp. | reverse complement strand
AAAGGGATAAAGAAGTTTACCAAATATTCAAAGAGAACAACATTGAATTTAAAACGTCTAAAGATCAAGTAATTTTTGAAAAAAGCGAAGTAGTGAAAGACGATGGAACTCCTTATGTAGTTTACACTCCTTTTTCAAATAAATGGAAAGATACTTTAGCAAAAACTACAATTCCCTATTATAAATCGGAAGAGAAGTTAGATAATATAGCAAATCACTCCTACCCCTTTTTCTTAGTTTTGAGGAAGATGTATTTGGATTTCAAACAACAAAATTAGTATTCCAAAATATACAGTTTCTGAAAAACTAATCGAAAATTATGAAGCAACACGAAATTTTCCTGCTATTGATGGTACATCTAGATTAGGAGTTTACTTGCGTTTTGGAGCAGTATCTATTCGTGAAATGGTCAAAAATGCAATGACTGTAAAAAATGAAACCTTTTTAAAAGAATTGATTTGGAGAGAATTTTTCATGCAAATTTTATGGCATTTTCCAAAAACTACCAAAGAAAAGCTTTTAAAATCAAAATATGATGCCATTGTTTGGAATAATGATGAAACCCAATTTAAAAAATGGTGTGAAGGAAAAACAGGCTACCCTTTTGTAGATGCAGGAATGAGAGAATTAAATGAGACAGGTCATATGCATAATAGAGTGCGAATGGTTGTAGCAAGTTTTCTTTGCAAACATTTATTAATAGATTGGAGATGGGGCGAAACGTATTTTGCACAAAAATTATTAGATTATGAACAAGCAAGTAATGTAGGGAATTGGCAATGGGCAGCTGGTTCTGGAGTGGATGCTGCACCTTATTTTAGGATTTTCAATCCAAGTGAACAAATTAAAAAATTTGACAAAGATTTAAAATATATTAAAAAATGGATTCCCGAAGTAGAAACTTCAAAATATCCTGAACCCATTGTAAATCATAAAGAAGCTAGAGAAAGATGCTTAAAAGTTTATAAAGAAGCTGTAGGTTAAAAAAAATAAAAGATATGAATATCGTTTGGTTTAAAAGAGATTTACGTTTAACTGACAATGAAGCACTTTACAATGCTATTTCATCTGGAAGAAAAACACTTTTGCTTTATATTTTAGAACCTTCGCTTCAAAATGATAAACATTACAGTCAGAGGCATTTTGATTTTATCAAGCAATCTTTGGAAACTTTACAAAAAGCATTATTACCATTCCACACACAAATACTTATAGTTGAAGAGGAAGCTTTAAATGTATTTGAAAAACTCAATAATTTGGTTAATATTCATGGTGTTTTTTCGCATCAAGAAACAGGTTTAAAGATAACTTATGATAGAGATTTACAAATAGCACAATATTTTAAAGTTCATAATATCAAATGGACAGAATCTATAAATAATGGAGTTATAAGAGGCATTCGCAATAGAAGAACATGGAAAGAAGATTGGTATGATTATATGAATACTGATGTTTTTCCGTTTGAACCAACACCTAGAAGTTTTTTAAAATATAAAGACATCGAAGTATTAGAAAATCACTTTAAACTTGCATCTTTAGAAACTAAAAACGATACTCCATTTCAAAAAGGAGGTTTTGAAATGGGAAAACGTTACATGAATTCATTTTTAAAGAAAGAGTTTTAAACTATTCGAAACACATATCAAAACCTGAAAAAGCTAGAAAAAGTTGTAGTCGTTTATCTCCGTATATTGCTTGGGGAAATTTGTCTTTACGAGAAGTTTTTCAAGTAGCTACTCGTTATTTGGCATACAAAGACCGAAAACGTAGTTTATTAAATTTTATGTCGCGTTTGCGTTGGCAATCTCATTTTATTCAAAAATTTGAAATGGAATGCGAAATGGAATTTGTAGCTGTAAATAAAGGCTATCGCAATTTAAACCAAATTGTAAAGAAAAGCCATCATGAAGCATGGGTTACTGGTAAAACAGGCATTCCTATTGTAGATGCTTGCATGCGTTGTTTGAATGAAACAGGTTATTTGAATTTTAGAATGCGAGCTTTGGTTGTATCTTTTTATACTCATAATTTATGGCAACCTTGGCAAAATTGTTCCCCTCATCTAGCCCAAAACTTCCTAGATTTTGAACCTGGAATTCATTATCCACAAATTCAAATGCAAGCTGGTGTAACTGGTGTTAATACATTAAGAGTTTACAATCCTGTGAAAAATTCTATCGAACATGATGAAGATGGTGTGTTTATAAGAAAATGGATTCCAGAACTAAGTATTTTACCATTACCTTTTATTAACGAACCATGGAAATTAACCCCCTATTGAGCAAGACTTATATAACTTTAGATTAGGTGAAAATTATCCAAGGCCTATTGTTGATTTAGATTCCACCAGAAAATTTTCTAGTGATATTCTTTGGAAACTAAGAAAAAATGAAGAAGTTAAAAAAGAAGGAAAACGCATTTTAGCCACTCATGTTTTACCTGATAGAGATGCTTCTTGATTACTCTTTTTGATTTACGTTTCTACTTCCCCTCCTTTGGAGGGGTGTCCGCAGGACGGTGTGGTTAATCGGGTTGGTTAATCTTCAACTAATTGATAATTCTCAATTATAAAGCTTTCCAATTCCTTAAAAACATTCTCTAAATCATTTTTCACTTGTAAATCAGATGCTTTAAAAATTTTCAAACCTAAAGATTTCAAAAAATCTTCTCTTTTCAAATCATATTCTTCCTTATCATTATGACTTGAACCATCAATTTCAATAACTAATCCAAGAGTTTTTACATAAAAATCAACAATATAATTACCAATTATTCTTTGTCTATCGAAATCTATATTATGAAATTGTTTTCTATTAACATACTTCCAAAAAATAACTTCAGAAAAAACTCCTGCTTTTCTTAATCCTTTAGTTCTTTCTTTTAGATTAGGATTATAGGGCAGATTTTCAATGAAATTTCTTTGAATTGGTATGTTATTAATTTTAGTTAAGATTTCATTGTTGATTATAAGAAATTATTTTAATAGAAATAAATAAACCACCCCGTCCTACGGACACCCCTCCAAAGGAGGGGAAGTTTTACGCTGAAAAAAAACTAAACCAAGCCTTTCACTCTTTCTACATCAATCTCACAAAAATCATTAATAATTAAATCAGCTAACGATAAATCTTGATTTTTTGAATTTTCACTATTGTAACCAATACAATAAATTCCTGCTCCTTTTGCTGCAATAATTCCGTTTGTACTGTCTTCTATTATAATACAATTCTCTTTTGGATTAATGGACAAACTTGCAGCGTGTTCAAAAATAGCTGGATGTGGTTTTGATTTTGGAAAATCCTCTCCAGAAACTATATGAGAGAAATATTGGTGTAAATTGAATCGGGTAAACACTCTATTAATCGTACTTTTTGAAGCAGAAGACGCTACAATTAACTGAATCCCATTGGCAAACAAATCTTTAATTAAATCTTCAACACCATCAATTAGATATAAATCGGGTTTTGAATCGAAGGCATCATTAAAAAAATAGCGTTTTCTTAAAATTAAATCTTCAACTTCATGATCTAATTGATATATTTCCTTTAATTTTTGAAATACATTTCGAGTAGAATTTCCTGTAAAAGTTGAATATATCGCATCAGAAACTGAAATATTTAATTCCTTAAAATGTTGTTGGTAAGCATAATGATGAACAGGTTCTGTATCCACAATAACTCCATCCATATCAAAAATAACCGTTTTAACCATAATTTTTTTTTTGCAAAAATAATATTAAAATTTTCTTTGTGTACCAATTAAACCTTTTTAATTATCTTTAGTCTAACCGATAAATAAATCTACAAATTGCAAAACGAAAAAGCGTTTATTGAACAATTATTAAACCCGAAAACCCAACAAGTGGCTTTTCGAGAGTTGTTACAATTGTATCAAAAACCTTTGTATCATCATATTCGAAATATTGTTTTAAATCATGATGATACGGATGATGTTTTGCAAAATACGTTCTTGAAAATATTTCAAAACCTATCCAAGTTTAAAGGAGAAAGTAAATTATTTTCATGGATTTATCGGATTGCAACAAATGAAGCGCTAACTTTTTTACAGCAAAAAGCTAGAAAAAAAGGAATAAGCAACGAGGAAGTGCAACAAAAAGCCATCAATAAACTAGAAAGTGATGTCTTTTTTGATGGCGATGAAATTCAATTAAAGTTACAAAAAGCTATTGCCTTGTTACCCGAAAAACAACAGTTGGTTTTAAAATGAAATATTTCGAAGAATTAAAATACGAAGAAATATCAGAAATTGTTGATACTTCTGTAGGTGCTTTAAAAGCCAGTTATCATTTGGCTGTAAAAAAAATAGAAGAATATTTAAAAACCAATTAAACCATTTATAAAAAATATAGTCTTAATAATATGAAAGATTTTAATTTAAATAACAAACCCAAAATAAAAACAGGATTTCAAATTCCAAATAACTATTTTGAGCAATTTGAAGCCAAAATAATGGAACAATTGCCTAAAAAAGAGGTAAAAATTGTTTCTTTATTTCATCGAAAACAAGTATTGATTTCCAGTATTGCTGCTGTTTTATTAGTCATGATTGCTATTCCTATTTATTTTAACAACACCAAAACGAATACTTTAGAAAGAGCTACTTTAGAAACAGCTACTTTAGAAACAGCTACTTTAGAAACTTATTTAGCAAATGAATATTCCACTTATGATATTATAGATAAATTAACAACTGATGATATAATGGCTTTAGAAAATGATTTGTCCTTAAATGACGATGCAGTTGAAGCCTATTTATTAGATACTCAAAATTTAGATTACTACTTAAACCAATAAAAATGAAAACAAAAATTATACTTATAGCACTTCTTTTGACCTCCTTTTCCTTTGCTCAAGGAGGAATGAAAGAAAAGAAAGAAAAAATAAAAGCTTTAAAAGTTGCCTATATCACTGAACAATTGGACTTAACCACTGAAGAAGCTCAAAAATTTTGGCCTGTTTATAATGCGTTTGATGACAAGCAATTTGACATTAAGCACAATAAAATGAAAGTCATTTTAAACCAATTTGAAAATGGAGGTATCAATAACCTTTCAGAAAAAGAAGCTTTTGATTTAATTTCCAAAATGGATACTTATGAAGACGAAATGCACAATTTAAAAAAGAAATACGTAAAAGATTTATTAACTGTTTTACCAGCAAAAAAAATAATTAAATTGAAAAAAGCAGAAGACGAATTCAATAGAAAACTATTACGCGAATTTAGAGGAAGAAAAAATTAAAGGAAAAGCACTGAAAGGTGCTTTTTTGGTATAAATATTGATTAAGAATCTTTATGATAAGAAGCATTATACTATTACTATTTATAGTAACCATCAGTTGTACCAAAACTAATACTACACGCTTTAAAAAGGAAAGAATTGCTTTTTTTAATGATATTTTAGCGGATACTTCACAATTTCAAAAAACTGTTTACATTTCAAAAAACGGATATTTTACTAAATTTGAAGGTTTTAAAAGTATCGAAAGTGATGATGAAGATCTTTCTTTTGATAAATTAACCAGAAATCAATTTTTAACTTCACTTTTTAAAGAAAAAGATTCTTTATTCTTTG
>JAAURU010000264.1 GCA_012032075.1 Flavobacterium sp. | reverse complement strand
CATTAGTAAGAATCGCAGGTTATGCTTGGAATGCTCAATCTGGAATAATTGTTTCAATGGTGGGCCAAAAACTACAAAAGGGTCTTTAATGGAAAAAAATGGTGTAAATCTTGAAATCATTCGTCAAGACTGGTTGTCAGAATTACGTAATATGCAAATGAAATTCATTGAAGAATTTGACCAAGGAGCTAAATTCCCAACTTCAGATAAAAGTGCTTTTGCTGTAATGATAATGGGAGATGGTGCTCCATTTTACATTAGTTCAGTACAAAAATCACTAGATGAAAAATATGGTAAAGATAAATACCATTTACAAGTAATGGGTGCAGTTGGTATGAGTTATGGTGAAGATAAATTAATTGGACCACCAAGTTGGAAATCAGACCCACAAACCATGAAAGGTTCAGTTATTTCTGCAGTTTTAGGAGATGGTGACTGGGTTACGACTGTAAACTACTGTTTTGCAAATGGCTTAAAAGTAAATCCAGATCCTACAACTTATGATGCTGAAGCAGTAAATATTTACCCTTCTGAAAATGATGATTACATTAAATCTGCTGAAGAATTGATTAAATCACAAACTACTGGTTGGACTGTTTCTCTAAAAGAAGTGTCTAATGGAAAATTAACAGGTAAATCAGTTAATAGAAAAATAGACGGTTGTGCTACTTGGACACCAGGAGACAAACAAGTTTTCGATAAACTATCTGGTTTTGTAGATATAGTTTCTACGAAAGAATTTAACAACCAAATGCCAACAGTTTTAATTGGTTTAAAAGAATGGGCTTCTCAAAATCCAGAAATGGTTTCAAATATTTTGAAATCAGCTTTAACCGCTTCTAACCAAATGAAAAACTACGATGATTGGAGAGTTAGAGCTTCTGAAGCAATTACAGATACCTATCAAATGGAATCTCCTAAATATTGGTATGACATGTTCAAAGGACAACAAGGTACTAAAAATGGGTTAACCTATAATATGGGTGGTTCAAAAGTATTTAACTATGCAGATGCTATGCAATACTTCGGATTATCTGACGGTGTTAACAGATACAAATCGGTTTATACACAAGTATCTACTTATTTAACAGAGTTAAACCCATTTGGATTTAATGAGAACGTAGGTAAAGTATCAAGTTATGAAGATGCAGTAAATTTATTTTACCTAAAAAACATCAATGACATTCAAACTACTGCTCCAGATAAAGCCGATTATACAGAACAAGCTACAGAAGTAATGGCATCTGGTGAATGGAGAATTAACTTTAATACTGGAAGTGCTCAAATTTCAAATAGTTCAACTAGCGAATTAGAAAAAATTTATAATCTTTTAATTCAAGCTGAAAATACGAAGTTAACAATCGTTGGTCACACGGATAATGTGGGTAATCCAAATTCAAACTTAGTTTTATCTAAAAACAGAGCAGAATCTGTGGTAGATTACTTAAGAAAGAAAGGAATTCCATTAAGTCGTTTCCAAATGATTGACGGAAAAGGAGCTAATGAACCAACAGCAGACAATTCAACTACTGAAGGGAAAGCTAAAAACAGAAGAGTAGTAATTACTTTATTGAAATAATTTTTAATTATCCTACAAGGTTTTAAGCAACCTTGCAGAATTTTATATGTATTTGGATTCATTAATAAATATTTCCAAAGTTTAATAATAAAATAGTCGATTGTAGTACAAGAATAATCTTTTACAAAAACTATAAGTCAAGAAAATTATTTTAATACTATATTGAATCAAGCTTTAATGTCTAAACCACAAGATGAATCAAGAAAATAAAATTTCTGCTTTAATGAGGAAATTAAAAAAGCCATTTCAGCACAAGAATTAAAGTAGAGAACTACTAACTTTTTGAAGTTTTTAGATTGGAATAATAGAAAAAGTTATTGTAAATCAAATACTCTTAAACCAAATAAATGAAAGAATTAATTACCCCTTTTCAAACAATTTCAAAATCGAAGAAAACTATAATTTTAGTGGCATGGATTGCGTTATTACTGTTATTTTGGGTAATAGGTACTTCTGGAGAAAAACATTTATTTCCTAATCCGCAACAAGTACTTAAAGGATTTTCTGAACTTTACTATGAAGGTTTAGTTGTGCATATTTTCAATTCCTTAAAATTATGTTTTATCGCTATCTTTTTAGCTACAGCTATAGCTTTATTATTTGCATACAGTTGGCCAATACCTTTAATCAAACCTGTTTCAGAATTTATAACTAAATTCCGTTTCTTACCTTTTACAGGATTGTCATTTTATGTAGCTATGGTAATTCATGATGCTAGAAACATGCAAATTTGGATTATGGTTATTTTTCTAACTACATTCTTAACCACTTCTTTAATTTCAGTGGTAAAAGACATTCCTCAAGAAGAATTTGATCATGCTAAAACCTTAAAATGCAATCGTTTTGAAGTGCTTTGGCAAGTAATTGTTTTAGGAAGATTAGATTATGTAATAGATGTCATTCGTCAAAATTTAGCCATTACTTGGATGATGTTAGTAACAGTAGAATCTATTGTAGTAGCTTCTGGTGGACTTGGATTTTTAATTAAGAATTCCGATAAGTTCATGAATCATGGAAGAATTATCGCATTACAAATCATAATATTGTTAATTGGGTTATCCTTAGACTGGTTTATTAACTTTTTAAGAAGAGTACTTTTTAGATACTCTAAAATATAAAACTTATGGATTTCGAATTTAAAGAAACACTTTTATATGTGGAAAATCTTAGTGTTGCTTATGGTGACACAGTTATTATAAAAGATATAAATCTTGTTGAAAAAGATGTTGTAAGACAAGGACACAATAGTACTTCTCAAGTAATAGCGGTTGTAGGACGTTCAGGAAGAGGAAAATCAACTTTTTTTAAAGCTTTGACAGGATTGGTTGAACCCAAAACTGGTAAAATTTTAATTAAAGATTTTAAAAGTACAGAAGCTGCAGCTGCAAAAGAAATAAAAGAAGGAGAAATAGGTTTTGTGGATCAAAAATACACGCTTTTTAGACACAAAACAGTACATCAAACTTTAAAATTTGCTTTGCGAAAAACAAGTTTAAGTGATGCTGAAAAAGAGGCAAAAATAAAGGAATATTTGCACAAATGGGGTTTAGATAATTTTGCAGATAAATATCCAAACGAATTGTCTGGTGGACAAAGACAACGCACAGCGATTATCGAACAATTATTTTCTTCAGAGCAATTTATTGTAATGGACGAACCTTTTTCGGGTTTAGATGTAGGTAATATTTATGAAGTAAAAAAAGCTTTCGACTTATTAAATTCCACTTCAGAATACAATACGATTATTTTCTCAACTCACGATATTGAATTAGCAGTAGAATTGGCACAAGTAATTTATGTTATTGGTTATCCTACAGTAAATGGAGAAAAACAAAATTACGGTTCTATTGTAGGAAAATATGATTTAAGAGAATTAGGTTTAGCATGGGAAGAATTTGGAGAAGACCACTTAAAATTAACACGAGAAATTATCAATCAAATGATGCTTTCGTAGTTTTTTATGGTTGATAGAAGTACAAAAAAGTATGTTGAAGAAGTTGAAACAAATGGTTATACTGTAATTGATGCTGTTTTTTCTTCCAATGAAATAGAGGCTATTAGAAAAGAAATTGATAGAGAAAGTAATTCTTCAAAAGAAACTTTTCGAAAAACTAAAGATCTATTTGCTATTCGTCAATTCTTAAAAGAAATACCTTCCGTTGAAGGAATGCTTTTTAATACTACTTTAAAAAATATTTTAGAGGATTTTTTTGGCAAAAACTATTTTCTGGTAAAATCCATTTATTTTGATAAACCTGAAGAATCGAATTGGTTTGTAGCCTATCATCAAGATTTGACTATTTCCGTTAATAAGAAATTAGAGATTGATGGTTTTTCGAATTGGACGATAAAGCAAAATCAATTTTCTGTACAACCCAATAAGCAAATTTTAAAGAATATGGTTTCCATTAGAATTCATTTAGATGATACCAATGAGGAAAATGGAGCTTTAAAAATAATTCCAAAATCACATGAAGAAGGAATAGTTCGTTTAGATACATTTGACTTCAAAAATCATGAAGAAATTTGTTGCAATGTTCAAAAAGGAGGTATTATGATTATGAAACCTTTATTGTTTCATGCTTCCAGTAAAACAACAAATAACGAAAGAAGAAGAGTGATTCATCTTGAATTTTCTAATAGTAATTTACCAAAAGAGTTATCTTGGTCTGAAAAACAGTCTATCAATTAAATATATTCATGACAATAACAGTAGATTATATTCACCAACTCAAAAAAGCGACTTTAGAAGCTTTAGCAGTTTGCGATGCTATAAATAACGAAACACAAACCATTTCAGAATTAAATACATTGTTACCTCAAAAAGGAGACAATAAACTCTTATTAAAAGCAGAGAAGATATTCATTTCCGATTTTATTTTTGTATTCAGTAAAGTAAAAACCCTTTCCGAAAAAGCGCAATTTGGTTTGGCTTATTATTATGATGCTATTCGAAACCAACATTTTGCCGATGAAAAGGAGTTGGAAAACTTAAACAAATTGGTGGCAACCAATACTTTTAAAAGTCATTTCAATAAAATTATACAAGACAATATTCTATTCGATTTAGCCAAAAGTAAAACCTATTTGTTAAATTATTTAAAACAAAACAAACACCCAAAATTTAAAGAAGTTAACGAAGCATTCACTACTTTTTTGAATTTAGTTTGCGATTTTGATGTCCAAAAAAACCAAAACACAAATGACGTTTTAGGAATTGATTTTAAAATTCACTCAGCTATTGAAATTGAAGATGATTCATTAGAAAAAGTGTTGGAAGAATTAAATGGATTAATTGGTTTAGAAAACGTAAAAAAAGATGTTGCCGAATTAGTCAATCTTTTAAAAGTCCAACAAAAAAAGAACCTCACAAGGTCTTAAAAATATAGAAATTACATTACATACTGTGTTTTTAGGTCCTCCTGGAACTGGAAAAACAACCGTAGCAAGGTTGTTAGGTAGAATTTTTAAACATTTAGAATTTCTTACCAAAGGACAAATGATTGAAACCGATAGAGAAGGCATGGTCGCAGGTTATGTAGGTCAAACAGCCACAAAAGTTGATGCCATTGTAAATGAAGCAAAAGGAGGCGTTTTATTTATTGACGAAGCCTATGCACTAAGTCAAAATTTAGGAAATGATTATGGTGCGGAAGCTGTAAATACTTTATTAAAAAGAATGGAAGATTTTAGAGATGATTTTGCAGTAGTGGTTGCTGGTTATGATGAACCGATGCAGGTTTTTATCGATTCAAATCCTGGTTTACGCTCACGTTTTAATCGCTATTTTCATTTCGACCACTTTTCTCCAGATGAATTATTTGCCATTCTCGAAATCTATTGTAAAAAATCAGATTTTATTTTAACCTATGAAGCCAAAGAAAAACTAAAAGATACTTTCGAATTATTATATGAAAAAGAGATGATAGTTTTGGTAATGCTCGTGTTATTCGAAACATCTTTGAAAAAGTAATTCAAAAGCAGGCCAATCGAATAGTCAACATAAAAAAACTAACCAAAAA
>JAAURU010000263.1 GCA_012032075.1 Flavobacterium sp. | reverse complement strand
AATTAGAAAAAGTATTAATGTAGATGTAAAAGTTCGTTATGCTTATTATGCCTCAGATAATCCGTTGGAAACAGGGAGTACATTAGCGTCTGGAGGTTTAGGTACAACAGGTGTAAAACCAACGTATTTAATCACAATAAAAATACTAGAACAAATATTTAACGTAAACTAAATTTTATGAGTACAAATTCTCAAGATCAAGAAATTGATTTAGGACAAGTTTTTAAAAAAATAGGGAATATTTACCAATCATTTAAAGATTCTATTTTCGATTTTATTCTTTTTATAAAACGAAACATAATTGTTTTGGGAATATTATTTATAGTAGGAGCTGTTTTAGGTTATTATTTGGATAAAACAGACAAATCATATAACCATTCAATAATAGTTACTCCAAATTTTGGTAGTAATGATTATTTATATGGTAAAATAAACTTACTAAATTCAAAAATTAAAGAAGATGACACCTTATTTTTAAATGCTATTGGACTAAAAAAAGCAGATAATTTAAATGAGATTGAAATAAAACCAGTAATTGATGTATATAAATTTATAAATAATAAACCTGAAAACTTCGAATTAATTAAATTAATGGCTGAGGATGGAGATTTAAAAGAAATTATTGAAAATGATATTACTAGTAAAAATTATCCATTTCATGTTATAAGTTTTAAAACAAAAGACAAAACAACTAATGAAATAACTATTAATCCAATTTTATCTTTTTTAAATAACTCAGAATATTTTGATGCTAATAAAAAGCAACAAAATGAAAATATTAAAATTAAAATGATAGCTAATGACAGTACTATTGCTCAAATAAATAGCCTTTTGGATGATTTTTCAAATACAGCTTCAGGTAATCAGAAAAATGACAAGTTAGTTTATTATAATGAGAATAATCAGTTAAATGAAATAATTAAGACAAAAGATTTATTAATTTCAGAACAAGGTAGTAATAGAATTCAATTAATTAATAGCGACCAAACAATTAAAGAAATTAGTACTACCATAAATAAAAAAACACTAAAGGGCTTCATAATAAAATGAAAATATTATTACCTTTTACTTTAATATTTTTATTCTTACTTTTTGTAAGGTTAAAAAACTTTTATAAAGCACAACTTATAAAAAGACAATAATATTACAATGAAGTTTATATTAGTAACTGGAGGCGCAGGTTTTATAGGATCAAATTTTATTCCTTATTTTATTAAAAACAATGAAGATTATCATTTGATTAATCTTGATTTACTTACTTATGCTGGAAACTTAGAGAACATAAAAGAAATCGATAATCATCCTAGATATACTTTTGTAAAAGGGGATATATGTAATATAAATTTTGTAAATGAATTATTTAATAAATATCAATTCCATGATGTTATTCATTTTGCTGCAGAAAGTCATGTAGATAATTCTATTTCTGGCCCAGAAGCCTTTATTAAGACAAATGTTTTAGGAACCTTTAACTTGCTTGAAATAGCTAGAAAATTGTGGATGAATGGACCAAATGAGTATAAAGAACCTTTTATAAATTCGCGTTTTCATCATATTTCAACTGATGAGGTTTATGGAACTTTAGGAGAAACAGGTTTATTTGAAGAGACAACTGCTTATGCTCCAAACAGCCCATATTCTGCTTCAAAAGCATCTTCTGACATGATTGTTCGTAGTTATTTTCATACTTATGGTATGAATTCGGTAACGACAAATTGTTCCAATAATTATGGACCTAAACAACACAATGAAAAATTAATTCCAACAATTATTCGTAAAGCAATCTCGGGAGAACCAATTCCCATTTATGGAGACGGAAAGAATATTCGCGATTGGTTATATGTTTTAGACCATTGTAAAGGAATAGAATTAGCGTTTAAAAAAGGAAAAGCAGGACAAACCTATAATATTGGAGGTAGAAATGAACACAATAATTTATATATTGTAAATACTATATGTGAAATATTAAATCATAAAGTTCCCAGAAAAAGCGGACAATATCAAGATTTAATCACATTCGTGAAAGATCGACCAGGTCACGATATGAGATACGCTATAGATGCTACCAAAATTGAAAAGGAACTGGGATGGAAAGCAGAAGAAAATTTCGAAACAGGCATTGAAAAAACAATAGATTGGTATTTAAAAAAGTTTCAAGTTTAAGTTTCCAAGTTGTTTTCAACTTCTAACTTCTAACTTCTAAACTTCTAACTTCGAAAATATGAAAGGAATAATATTAGCAGGTGGTTCAGGAACACGTTTACATCCATTGACATTAGCTGTTAGCAAGCAGTTAATGCCAATATATGATAAACCAATGATTTATTACCCTTTATCAACTTTAATGTGGGCAGGAATTAATGAAATATTAATTATTTCTACTCCTCACGATTTACCATTATTTCATAAGTTATTAGGTGATGGAAAAAATTTAGGTTGCCGATTTGAATATGCAATTCAAGAACATCCTAATGGATTAGCTGAAGCTTTTATTATTGGAAAAGAATTTATTGGAAAAGATAAAGTAGCGTTAATTTTAGGAGATAATATTTTTTATGGAACAGGTTTAGCAGAACTTTTACAAGCCAACAACAATCCAATGGGAGGAATTATTTATGCTTATCATGTTCATGATCCTGAACGTTATGGCGTAGTGGATTTTGATGCTAAGGGTAATGTTTTATCAATAGAAGAAAAACCAATTCATCCCAAATCAAATTTTGCAGTTCCAGGAATTTATTTTTACGATAATTCAGTAGTTGAAATAGCCTCTAAAATAAAACCAAGTCCTAGAGGAGAATTAGAAATTACAGATATTAACAAAGAATATTTAAAAAGAGGCAATTTAAAAGTCTCCATTTTAGATAGAGGAACCGCATGGCTTGATACAGGTACTTTTCAATCTTTAATGCAAGCGGGACAATTTGTAGAAGTCATAGAAGAACGGCAAGGTCTTAAAATTGGGGCAATTGAAGAAGCAGCATATAAAATGGGATTTATTGATGCTAATCAATTAAAGGTTTTGGCGGAACCATTATTAAAAAGTGGTTATGGAAAACATCTAATGAGTTTAGTGAACTAATATGATTTTTAAAGAAACTAAATTAAATGGCTGTTTTATTATAGAGCCAAAAATTATAAAAGATGAACGGGGTTATTTCATGGAAAGTTTTAATGAGTATACTTTTCACAAAGGAATAGGTCAAAATGTTCATTTTGTTCAAGACAATCAATCTTATTCTACCAAAGGAGTTTTAAGAGGGTTACATTATCAATGTGGAGATAACGCACAAGCTAAGTTAGTTCGTGTATTAAAAGGAGAAGTATTAGACATAGCCGTAGACTTGAGACCAGATTCGGAAACCTTTGGACAATATGAGTCTATTTTATTATCGAGGGATAAATCAAAATCAATTTTTGTTCCAAGAGGCTTTGCGCATGGGTTTTTAGTGTTAAGCGATTCTGCTACTTTTTTTTATAAATGTGATAATTTCTATAACTCAGCAAGTGAAGGAGGAATAAAATATGATGATGCTACGATTAATATTGATTGGAAATTTCCGTTTGAGGAATTAATCGTTTCAGATAAAGACAAAGCATTACCCTCTCTAGATAAAGCAAAAAAAGCATGGTAGTACTAGTTACAGGCTCAAACGGACAATTAGGTCAGTCTTTGCAATTCATTTCTTCCAATTATCCAGAAATGAATTTTATTTTTTGTAACTCAACAGAATTAGACATTACAAATATTGAAAATTGTAAATTTATTTTTAAAAAATACAATCCAACATTTTGTATAAATACAGCAGCATATACAGCAGTTGATAAGGCTGAAACAGAAGTAGAAAGAGCACAACAAGTTAATGTCTATGGAGTACAAAACATAGCTGAAGTTTGTAAAGAAAACAATACAACATTAATACACATTTCAACTGATTTTGTTTTTGATGGTAACCAAAATATACCTTATAATGAAAAGGTTAAGCCAAACCCTCTTGGCATTTACGGGCAAACTAAATTAGAAGGAGAAATAGCAATACAGAAAAACTGGTCTAAATATATTATAATAAGAACTTCATGGGTTTATTCCCCATTTGGAAATAACTTTATGAAGACAATGTTACGTCTGGGTTCAGAAAGGGAATCATTATCAGTTGTAAACGATCAAATTGGAACACCAACAAATGCTGTTGATTTAGCTGATGCAATACTTAAAATAATACATTTCTGTCAGACTGAGCCTGTCGAAGTCTTCGGAATCTATAATTTCAGTAATGAAGGACAATGTTCTTGGTATGATTTTGCCAATGAAATTTTCAAACAAACTCAAAAAAAAATTGATTTAAAACCAATTCCAACAAAAGCTTATCCAACTCCTGCAAAAAGACCTATATATAGTGTTTTAGATAAAACTAAAATAAAAAAGACTTTTGGAATTTCAATTTTAGATTGGAAAGAAAGTTTGTATAATGTTATTCAAAAGTTATAAGATTATGAAAAAATTTATTTTCTTCTTTCTAATAACACCAATAATATCATATTCACAAGAGAATATAAACAACGCTACCTACATAGATGCACAATTATTCAGAGGTAATATTTACAAACATAAAAACGATATTAGCCATTTAATTTCTGGTCATCCTGATGGTTTTATGTTAAGTTACAATTGGAAAACCTTTGGAAAAAAGAATGGCAACAAGTATATAATTATCCAGATTATGGGGTTTCATTTCATTATCTAGACTTTAAGAACAAGTACTTAGGGTATAATTTTGCTATAGGAGTTCATTATAATTTTTATTTTTTCAACCGAAATTTAATGTTTCGAATTTCCCAAGGAATAGGTGTTACTTCAAATCCTTATGATAAGGAAACGAATAATAAAAATAATGCCTTTGGTACAAAAGTAATGGATAATACCTATGCATTATTGCAATACAAAAAAGAGAATATAATAGATAGATTTGGTTTACAAGTGGGTTTTATGTTAACTCATTTTTCAAACGGAAGATTTAAAGCACCTAATAGTGGAATAAACACATATACATTTAACATAGGATTAAATTATAACATTAATGACAAACAAGAATTTATAGTTGATTCATTACCTACAAAATGGAGTTATAAAGAAAGCATAAAATATAATATTGCATTTAGAACAGGAGTTTCTGAAGGACCTGTTCCCGATTTAGGTCAAAAGCAATTTTATCACATTGGATTATATGCTGATAAAAGAATTGGAAGAAAAAGTACTTTACAATTAGGTACAGATATCTTTTTTTCAAGATACTTAAAAGAATACATTAAATTTGTTTCTGTAGCATTTCCAAAAGAACATAAAGATTACGCAGATTCAAATACAGATTATAAAAGAGTTGGTTTATTCGTAGGACATGAACTAATCATTAATAAATTTTCTATAGAAACGCAATTAGGTTATTATATTTACAAGCCTTTTGAATATGAAACAGATATTTACCAAAGAGTTGGTGCAAAATATTATCTTTACAAAAATATTTTTACAGGAGTTGGTTTAAAAACACATGGTGGAAGAGCAGAAGCGATTGAAGCAACCATAGGAATTAGGTTATAATGAAAA
>JAAURU010000262.1 GCA_012032075.1 Flavobacterium sp. | reverse complement strand
CTTACCATTTCCATCAAAAACAACAAATTGTCCGTCAGAAGAACGAGGAATAGCATCAGCTTCTTCTGCAATGCCCCAATAGTTCTTCAATTGAATTTGAAAACGAGGATCAATGATGTCTTTTCCGTCTTTAATATATTTTTGCTCACTAGCCCAAGATTTCCCATAAGGAGGATTCGACAACATAAAATCGAAAGTAGTACCTGCAAATTCATCGGTAGAAAGAGTAGAACCCACACGAATATTTTCAGGGTTATTCCCTTTAATCATCATGTCACTTTTGCAAATGGCATAGGTTTCATCGTTAATTTCCTTTCCATACAAATACACATCCGAATTAGTGGCTTTAATTTCTCCTTCTGGATCTACAATAAAGTTTTGCGATTCGGTTAGCATACCACCACTACCACAAGCAGGGTCATAAATGGTCATAACTGATGGTATATTGTTTTTTATAGGGTCAAAAATAATGTGCGTCATCAAGTCAATTACTTCACGAGGGGTAAAGTGTTCTCCAGCTTCTTCATTATTTTCTTCGTTAAACTTTCGAATTAATTCTTCAAAAACATACCCCATTCCAAGATTTGAAAGTGCAGGTAATTTTCTTCCATTACTATCTAATTTTTCAAAAGGCGTAAGATTTATATCTGGTGAAGTAAATTTTTCTAAAACATCTAGCAACACATCTTTAGCAGCCATGTGTCTAATTTGGCTTTTCAATTTAAACTTTTCAATAATTTCTTTTACGTTGTTACTGAAACCGTTTAGGTAATCTTCAAAATTAGCTTGTAGCAATTGTTGGCTATTAGTTGCAGTATTGTGTAAACGTTGAAGTGTCCATTCACTGGTATTATAAAATACATAATTTGATGCTTCTCTTAATCCATTTTCATCCCATTCCGTAAAACCAGCCTCGTCACGTTGAAAAGCCAGTTCTTCCATCACAGCGTCCTTTGTAGGTTCTAATAAAGCATCTAATCGTCGCAACACTACCATGGGTAATATAACATCACGGTATTTTCCACGAACGTAAACATCACGTAAACAGTCGTCTGCAATAGACCATATAAAAGAAACTAATTTATTATGTACAGCTTGATTCATTATTTATTTTTTCTTAAAAATCATTTTCCTCAAACCTACCAAAAATAAACCATTATATCAATACCCATACAGGCATTTCTACGGGTTTTTACAAGGATAGTAATCGTAAATCGATTTATTTACGGTTTTTCATAATGTAAATCCATTTAAATAGCTTTTTTAATTTCCAGATTCAAATACTAGTATAAGCGAGGCATTTTGATTGGCTAAAAATGCTTTAGAAGAACTTCCTAAAGGCATATTTATAGCTAAAGTAAATTTTTTAGCTATTTTTATCCTGTATTAAGCTGAAATAAGCTGAATTTATTTTCATTTAGTTTTTTCTGAAAATTGGCTTCCTCCATTAAAGTATGATAATTTTCCGGCTACAAATAGCGTTGCTACATCTGAGTTTTCCTTATTTTGTAATAGATCAAAACTTAAATATAGAGCAGAAGAAATTTCATTATAAAAAAAGGTATCGTTTAAGTTTTCATCGTTTTTTACACCATCTAAATGAAATCGGGTTTCGAGAGGCATATATACAACTACCGAATTATTATCAATGTATTTCCAATTAGAATAGAATAGCGTATAGGTTAATCCAACATTAAATAAACCTCCTCTTGGGATTTTGTCAGAAAACTGCTTTGGTAGTAATGGTATCATTATTTTGAGTGATGGTGGAAGCTACATTAATTTTTAGAGGTATGTATCTATTAAAAAAAGGAAAAACAGCGGTAAGTATGGAAGAATTTAAGGTATTTGAACCAGCAAAGTTATTATGATAGGAGACATCTTTTATAAATGAAACTTTTTTTTCTCCTTCTGTACTTTCTAAATAGAATCTTTGCGCTTGCGCTATGTTTCTTAACGGAAAAAATCTCCTGCCAAATCTTGGTGAGCCATCTAGAGCGTTTATAGCTCCAAAGTAATCTCTAGCTTTACTATAGGCTTTAATTTTTTTAGTTAGTTCAATAGATTTAGTATTAATATAACTCGGCACTATGACTGTTCTTTTAATAGAGTCTGTTTTGCCAATAGCGATTAATGTTGTTCTTATTTTTTCTAGATGTTTAATAGAATCGATACAAATATTTTGAAATCGATAAGCAGCATAAGGGTCAATAATAGTATCACTAATTTTTAATAATTCATGATTTTCATTTTTTATTATGGTGTCTTCTTTTAGTATGGTTTTTTTTGCTTTTTTATAATCTGAACTATACTCTTTATTTATAGACTGTACTAGTTGGGCATTTGTTTTTACACTTATACATATTAGTGCAAATAGAAGTAATAATTTTTTCATGTTGTTTGATTTTAATTAGTTAGACTTTTAGTGTTGTATAAAATTAGCCTTTAATTAAACACCAGTCAATACGTATTTATACGTATTTTTTGCCTTTTTATGTCCGTGTTTATACGTACTTTTAGTTTAAAAGGGTTTTTTTGGGGAGGACAGGAATAATAAAAAAACAAAAAAACTCCCTGCTATAAGAAACAAGGAGTTTAAAAAAAGACTTTCATAAGATTACATAATTTCTAAAATATGCAAGACATTATAAGCCTCATTTTTTAAAGAATACTGCACACCATTTACTTCTTGATAAAAAGCAATCGTAATTAAAAACAACTGTACACCCGTACCCGTTGGCACGCTAGAAGGAGTTAGAGTAGGAGAGACAGCCGTTAAATTGATAGGTAAGTTAACAGCTGTACTATAAGCTAACTCCGATACCTCTGTTTCAAAATCAATTGCCAATACAGCACTTTGCAAACTCACATGCGTAGCTCCTTGCGGAAACTGCAATTGTTCAGCAGGAATAAAATTGGGAATACTAATACTTCCTGTACTAATGTCTAGCGTAAAAGGAGCAAAAAACACTGACTGGAAAGGAGCATTGGCATTAAAATCAAACCCTTTTAATTCCTGTTTACCTTCTGGAGTAGATAAACCAACACCCACTTTTCGCAAACCCCTAGACGAAACCAAATCTAAGTTTTTAACGCGAGACATCATGCCTAGCAAACGACTAGAAAGTTTACTGTCTTTTGCCTTAAAAACCAAATTCCCTAAAGCCAAACGAAGCACTTTACCACTCGTACCACTATGCCCAAACTCGTTGTTGTTTTCACGAGTACGAACAAAATTCGCATCATTCTCAATACGCTCCTTAGAAATGCCCCCTTTTTTTCGAACATAATTCTTCCCGTCTTTCTTGTAGAAAGTTAAGTCCTCAACCGTACCTTCAATCTTGATAATTCCATTAGCTTTTGCCATTGTATATAATTTAAAAATAAAACAATAAGGTGATCTCAAAATCACTTGTAAAACTAAAAGCAAGCACAATGCCAAAAGCCAAAAAAAAGAACCCACCATTGCCGTAACTAACTAATAATGCCTTTTTTGCCGAAAAAGACCAAAAGCAATGCTAAAAAAATGTTAATAGATAATTCCTACAAATAATTGGAATGAAAATTGTTCAATGAAAAAATACTAAGCCGTATCAAAGCTGTATTAAAGCCGTACCAAAGCCGAGGATAAGTGCAGTAACAACCCATAAAGAAGAAAAGGAAGTAGAACAGTAAAAAAAGAAAGACATGAATAGAATATGCATTTACCCAAAAGACATCCAAATAATAACAGGAAAAAGCGAGCGACAAAGCAGAAATATTATAGTAAATATTAAAAGAAAGCTAAACAAAGAAAAACACCAGGTAGTTACCTTTCAAGAATTTTGCGAATACATGGGCATAGAAATAAACGATGTAGAACGATTTGTAAAATAATACAAACTTATTTTTATAAAACAAATAAGTACTTAAAAAGGATAGACGATAAGTATAGGAGTCAATGCTCAGTTTCAGTATTCAGTGTTTAGTCCACAATTTACACTCTACATTTTACAATTTACAATCTACAGTTTTTCGGGTATAAAATGAGCTGAAATAAATACTGATAACTACAAAAACCTACTTCCCAATACAAAAATTAGCAAAAATATTCCCTAGCAATTCATCATTAGTCACTTCACCAGTAATTTCACCAAAATAAAACAAAGCCTGTCTAATATCAATAGCCATTAAATCGGAAGAGATGCCAGAATTTAAGCCCCATTTTACTTTTTGTACTTCTTCCAACGCTTTTAATAAGGAATCGTAATGACGTGTATTAGTTACTATGGTTTCATTATTGCGCAAAGCTCCTGTGTTTACAAATGAGAGTAGGGTGTTTTTTAATTCGTCGATACCTGTTTTTTGTTTAGCACTTAAGAATTGTATATTGTTTATTGTAGCTTGTATATTGTTTTTTTGGTCTTCCGAAAGCAAATCGGCTTTATTTGCAATGACCACAACGGGTTTTAAAGGAAACTTATTTTTTATTTTTTCAAATTCAATTTTCACTGCTTCTAAACTTCCAGCTTCCATCATCCAGCTTCCATCCAAAATAAACAAAACCACCTGTGCTTGTTCAATTTTTTCAAAGGTTTTTTGTATTCCAATGCTTTCCACTACATCTTTAGTTTCCCGAATACCTGCTGTATCAATGAAACGGAAACCAATCCCTTCAATGACTAATTCATCCTCAATGGTATCGCGAGTGGTTCCAGCAATATCTGAAACTATCGCTCTTTCTTCATTCAACAAAGCATTTAATAAAGTCGATTTTCCCACATTGGGTTCACCCACAATTGCAACAGGAATTCCATTTTTAATTACGTTGCCAACAGCAAAAGAATCAATTAATCGTTTTAGTACAAATTCAATACGATTCAATAATTCATGAAAAGCAACTCTATCGGCAAATGCTACATCTTCTTCTGCAAAGTCTAATTCCAATTCGATTAAAGAAGCAAAATTTAGTAATTCTTCTCGTAGTTTGGCAATCTCATTAGAAAAGCCACCACGCATTTGTTGCATGGCTATTTGGTGACTCGCTTCATTATCACTGGCAATTAAATCGGCAACGGCTTCCGCTTGTGATAAATCTAATTTGCCATTTAAAAAGCACGAAGTGTAAATTCACCTGCTTGAGCCATTTTTGCTCCTTTACGAAGTAATAATTGGATAATTTGTTGTTGGATAAAAGTGGAACCGTGACAGGAAATTTCGACTACATTTTCACCAGTATAAGAATTAGGTCCTTTGAAAATAGAAAGCAGTACTTGGTCATAAATTTTTTCAACTTGTCCTGAGCTTGTCGAAGGATCAACAACATGACCTAAATGTATGGTATGTGTTTTTTGTTTACTAATGTCCTTACCAGAAACCGATTGAAATACATTTGAAGCAATACTTATCGCTGCTGCACCAGATAATCGAATTACAGCAATAGCACCAGCTCCAGATGGAGTAGCAAGCGCAACAATAGTTTCTTGTGGAATCATTTTAACAAATTATGTGGCAAAGATAAAGTTTTTTTAGTGATTAGTAATTAGTGAAATGTGATTGATTAATGTTTACGAGTTTTAAGTTTACTTCGAAATTCCGAAAGCATATAGGGGTAGTGTGATATAAACAAAAATTTGATTTTGA